>CAZHLQ010000397.1:0-5308 GCA_964533235.1 uncultured Gudongella sp.
GGATCCCTACCTGAGCAACAATCTCTAAGGCTTTGAAGGTCTGAACTCCTTTAGTATCAAGGTCCTGATCAGAGATCAGCTTTCCGTTTACGACAAGACTTGCTCCGTCAGCTACTGTCAGGCTTCCACCTCTTATTATCATAATACCATTTAATTTAAAGTTTGATTCTACAATAACATCACCCTCAACATAGATAATGCCCTTCACACCAGTAATGTTGTTATTTGCTTCAATTCTCAAGGTTATTGTGTCATATATCTCACGCTTTGATAACTGGATTATTGAATACTTGGGCTGGATAGACCAATACTCCGTTGGAAACCCGTCACAGATTACCGAAGCCTTATAATCATTATATCCAGATTTTTTTAGCGTCATGTCTATGGATCCTTCCTCAAGGATCAGCATTCTGTTGTCAGGCAGCTCATCCTCCTCAGCCAATCCAGGTAGAAGCTCTAGGCTGCCGTTTAGAAGTTCAAGACCAGCTTCATCAAGTACAGATGGAGAAACCAAAGACTCCCCCTCATTGTAAAGCGGATTCAAAACTGATCCCTGTATCGACACTTTTGGCGTTTCATTGAATTTATCTTCCGGATACACAAGATCTATCGATAGCTGACCGCTTTTATACAGGACCTTTCCTATCAAACCAGCACTGCTCCCAAGGTCCTCTGACGTCAAAGAGAATGCCTTTCCTGGTTGGCCTATAGCATCGATTATACACCACTTCAAGCTATCAATAAGCTCACCTTCTCCTGAACTATATAATACCTTGTTTATGTCATTTTCTACTACATGACGATCCCGGATCCTCTGGTCCAGGGTAGAAGAAAGATGATTTTGAAAGGTCGTCATATACAGGCAATAGGTCGCCATCATAAAGACTATCGCCATAGCAATAATGGACATTATCATTACAGAGCCTTTTCTATTGAAAAGCTTCATTGGACAACACGCCCCTTTACAAGAGCTGCTGCTCTGTAGACGCTTGTACTATCATCCCCCTGAAGCTCAATACTTATATTGATAAGCTCGTTAGCAGTGTCAAGACATGTACCATTGATAGATACAACATCCTCGGCAACTACATTATGCCCGGCAAATCTTGTATATAACGGGAGCTTTCTAACACTATTATTGACCGCTATCCTTTTAATGGTACCATCACCTAAGTAATAGGTTTTGTAATTATACTTAGTTCCTGAGTTGTCCTTCACAACTTCCATGAGTATGAAACCAAAATTATCTGGATATTTCTCAGTAAGACCCTCGCACGCGCCTATTGGAAAAACTTCATCCGCTCTTTTGATCTCATCCTTTATGTATTCAAGTGAATATAGAGCTGAAATGGCGATCCTATCCTTACCCTCTACTCTCCTTGTGATGAACGTTGAAAGCTGAATAACCGAAAGCAGGCTGGAAACTACGATTGACACCAGCCCCAAGCCTATAACTAGCTCAATCAATGAGAACCCACTGCATTTGTCTGCTGACCTCAAGTCTGACCTCCATGTTGTCGTATTTGTTCGATTTAAGTATCATTTCAAATAATAAATACTCACCTTCCATTTCAAGCAGATACAGATTGCATGTATATGTCCCAGCATCTATCTCACTTCCTTGGTATAACACACTGCCATCCTCAATCATTTCCTCGAAAATCTCAATTACCTCGACCTCATCAGTTTTTAGCTTCTGAGAAATATAGTCACAAAGATAAAGCATTTCTACCTTCTCAACTGCAATCTCCATACTTCTGTTGGAATGTGTAAGCACAGGCAGACTGGCTGCAGCTACGATACCAAGAAAAGTGAAGCCAATAAGTATTTCGAATAGAATGAACCCGTTTTTCATGTCAGTCGACCTTCTTTAATGTTATATTGGGTGTCGCGACCGGAATCGTGATCACGTACCAGTCACCGCTTTTTGTTCTGAAGGTAATTGTCTGAGCTGTATTTCCAGACGTACTTCCAATTGAATTAAAGAGCATATTTGGATTGTTGCAGCCCTCCAACACTACTCCATTTTCTAGCTTGACCTTCTTGAGCTCCTCAGTACCCTCACTTATCCTGTAGCTGTTTTTTGCCAAATCTATATCAAAGCATATGGTCTTCTTCTCTACAACTGCCTTATTTCTTGCGTATAGCAGATCCTTGTACAGATACTTAATCTCCTGCTTCTCCCTTATGGCGTGGACAAAGGAGAACCTTGGAACAGCGATAAATAAGAACAAAGAAAGAAGGGCTACCACCATCAGCAGCTCGATGAGTGTGTAGCCCCTCTTGTTATTTCTCAGTAACGCCATTCATTCAACTTATAAAGCATATACGCAACCTCGGCTCTTGTGATCTTTCTATTGATATCTCCAAAGCTGGGTGATTTGTATGCTTTATCATACATCATCTGAGTCGCCACGCTGTTCCAGCGGAAGCCATAGTCTCTGAGGACCCTCCCCATGATAAGCTCCACCTCGTAATATGAAATTGGATTGTGAGGTCTGAATGTCCTGTCTGTGTATCCCAATATATAGCCGCTATTTAGCCCGTAGCTTATAATCCTATCATAGGTGCTGAAGGTTTGATAGTCCAGGAAGTAAGTTGCTCTTGCAACATAGTTTGGAAGTACCCAGTTCTCGATCCTGCTTAATAGTATTAAGAACTCAGCCCTTGTGATATTTTGTGAAGGCCTGAAGGTTCCATCTAGAGGTGTTGATCCTGGATAACCAAGAATTATTCCCCTTCGTACCATGGTCTCGATCTCATCCTTAGCCCAGTGGTCCCTTACATCGGTCAATATTCTTATGCTGTCATCCATAAATACAGCGTATACATTTTCTCCGCTAAGGAGAGTATCCGGCGATACACTGGCTGTTATTACAGTGCCATCTGCAGTCGAAGGCATATAGGTCCATCTGTCGTTTATCAGCTTATATATACCGCCCTTATAGGAATCACCATAATATGGGAATGAAATTTCCACCCTCTTTGACTTATCGAAGGCTCCTCCGGGACTGTCTATATAGACCTTGTACAGCTCGGAAGACCTTATTACAGGACCTTGCTTGAAAAAGCTCGCATTCATTGTGTCGATCCTAAGATAGACGGGCATATAGAAGGTTCCCTGAGGAACAGTAACGTTTATTTTATTGTCAACCGTCAATGAGCCGCCTGCGGGATTTACGAGAATTCCCTTAGAGTTTAAGACTGCCTCGCTTTGTGATACCTTTCTGAAGGTCATATTGTAATTTATCTCGTAGGCTGATTTGAAGCCCTCAATAAAGGCATCTCTGTATTCTGCAGTTCCCAGCCTTAGTCTGTACTTCTCAATAATCTGACTGTCTGTCAAAAGATCTCTTTCGTAGTCCATTCTAAGCTTAAGGGTGTAATCCTTCTGGGCATTCATTTCACTTAAAACTTTTCCTGCAGCCTGACCGTCTGTAAGGCCTTGGGACATGCTGGTCTTTGGAGGGTCTAGAAGTGCTTTTTCATAAGCCTCAGTATACCCGGTCTTAAAGCTTTGCTTAAAGGTTTTTATAAACTCATCCTCATAAGCTGAAGACATCCTGTCCAGATTGAACTGTCTTGATATTGTCCTGTCGCTTGGGAGAGCACCTGCCCAATCAGAATCACTACCACTGTAGAAGTCCTCAAGTGCAGCTATCTGACCCATACTTTTTCCGATGGAGTCTGCAAAGTTTACCTTAACATCGCCTCTTTTTGCATCGTAGTAGCCGTCTCTAAAACCTCGTCTAAAGCTTGACTCACTAACGACTTCATCTGGTAGGCCATAATCATCATTTCGTAGGAATTCAACATAAGCATCATCCTCATCTTCATATTCAGGATACTCTGAATAAAAGCTCTGACCGCTGGCGTAACCAAGAGTATAATCAGGATCTGTATCTGAAGTTGAAGTTGCAAATACCGAACCTGGCAGCACAAGGAGTGCAAATGCAAGTATTAATACAAATATCCATTTAGCTTTCATTTTCACCCCTCCTATCTCTTAACAAGCACTAGTATCTTGCCGACTGTAAGAATGTCACCTGATTTGATCTCGTTGTTAGTCATTATTTCGCTCTTGTATTTCTCAGTGCCATATATCTTTCTTGATATTCCAGTTATTGTGTCTCCTGGCTGTACCTCATAGAAAATGAAGTCAGAAGCCTTTATCTTCTCATCCTGGATCATTCCTTCAGTGTGATTGCTAAAAAACGCCTCCATCTTGTCAAATATAAGGACTCCAAAGTCGTCTCTTTCCTTGCCCATCTCATAGTAGATATGAGTTATCTTAAGAGGATACATGGAGGTATCTCCTGGAAGCATAACGCTTAGGTTGCCCCAGCCAAGCCAAGGCACTCCGATGGATATTACCTGCTCTATCTCCTCACCGCTTTGAGTGACTGCCCTAATACCTATATTCCCCGGTGAATAGTCAAATGAGTAGACCCACAGCTTCAGTTCATTGGGAGGATATCTAAGCTCTATGTTCTGCTTTGATATATCTACATAAGCTCTGTTTTCATCACTTACACCAAGTATCTTATATTCCAGTCTCATTCCATACTTACCGTGCTGAGCAATAGTTGATGGAACTGCAGATCCTGCGATCAGCTCATGAGATGGTACGAAATCATAATTTCTCATTTCGAAGCTGTGAAGGATGTCACCCTTTAATTCTATAACTGGTTCAGTTCCTCCACCGCCTGCTGTGCCTCCTCCACCTGTGCTGCCTCCTCCTGAAGAGCCAGAAGAAGTTCCACCTGTAAATCCGGCAAAGCTACCGAATAGAGTACCTGTATTCGGATTATCAGCTACTTCAACAGGGATTACGTTTGGATCGGTTTCAGCAAGTCCTTCAAGGCTGTATACCTTAAGATTCATCGTACCGCCAAGGGTTGAGTCGTCCTTACGGTCAAGGGAAAGAGTGTCCACCATCATCCTTCTTGGACTCATTTCCACTGCTCTTACCATATTCATGATACCTGAATAGCTGCCACTGAAGGGTACGGATATGCCCATGTTATATACGTCCATATCAGCTACCTTCTCAGCTCCAGGTCTTGTGAAGTTAAGGTCTACTATCTCTACCTGATCTTCAGGAAGCATATCGTTCAATAAATAAATTATCTGGGATTGGTCAAGGGTTGGGAAATAGTATGAGATAATTTGATTTCTCTCCCTGTGCAGCTGTTCCCACTCCGCTTTTATATCTGCTTCTCTCCTTAGAGTGGCATTCATCTCCATTATCTTAGTTTCCAACTCATATTTCTGTACTGTCAGCTCCTCCTGCTTCTGCTCCTGAGGA
>CAZHLQ010000398.1:0-1775 GCA_964533235.1 uncultured Gudongella sp.
CCTCTGCAATCGTTAGAATTACAAAGGTCGATGGTGGTCGGAGTGATAGGATTTGAACCTACGGCCCCAAGTCCCCCAGACTTGTGCGCTACCAAGCTGCGCCACACCCCGTCACAAACGTAATTATAACTGATAAAATTGAATTTGTAAAGTGGTTTAAAATGCCCTATGATTGTGATATACTGACACTATCTAGGTTGTAGGAGGATGATTCATGCTTGAGTTTATAATATCTCTTGCTTCAGTTTTTTTGTTTGCAAGTGTACTGGGATACTCATTGACAGTTCTTAAAGAGAAGTATTACCTGAAAAACAACATTATTTTAATAGACAATAAACACATCTCCCAGGACGAAATAGATGATACGGATATGCAGGAGTTTTTTCTTGATGGAACAAGGCTTAAAGCTGGTGATGAGATCAGCGTTGTTACGAAAACCAAGGAGAAGTTCAGTGGAGTAGTCTTAGGTGCTGTACAACAGGAACAGTCAATTAAGCTAATAACCTATGCAAATGAAGTAATAAAGCTTAAGATCGAGAGTATCAAACAGTTTAAAATAATGAGCAAATACGGCAAATTTTTCAGTTAGGTGTTGATTATATGGCATCTGTAAAAGGCTCAGGAGCTAGAAAAGCTGTCATTGTTACATCAATAGTTTTTCTGTTCATATTTCTTATAAATATCCTTCCTGGATCATTCAGCAGGCAAGTCAAGACTATTTTTCCCATAGATGGTCAATACATGGAAACCATAAGCTCAAAGGCTATCTTTATAAGAGATGAGAAGGTTTATGAGAATCCATATGCAGGTGAGGTATTTAGAGTAGCTCTTGAAGGAGAAAGAGTTCCATTTGGAGCAGAGGTTGCAGACGTACTTTCAGGAGTTGATCTTACATTACAAAAAGATGAGTTGATGGATGTTGAAAAGAGAATTGAACTCCTTGAGGCCGGCAAGGATGGAGTTGCAGAAGACACGATTTCAAAACTGCAAAACGTGGTGTCTCTTGGTGATTATAGTTCAGTCCATGAGCTTAAAGGTGACTTGATGATTCAGTTTGATTATTATGATGGCACTGTGAAGAACAACTCAGAGGATATTGGATCAAAGCTAGATACACTAAGGCAGAGAAGAGACGAACTAAGAGCAACTATAGACCGAAGTGTAAAAAGATTGTACAGCTCTCATTCAGGTCTGGTTTCTTTTGAATTTGATGGTTTTGAAGAACTAATTGATCCATATGACCTTGAAAAATTCAAGTATTCTTACTTTAGCGAAGAAAGCAAAGAAAATTTATCGAATAATGCATTTAAGATAATAGACGGCTTCGATTGGTTCATAGCCATAGGCACCCAGGACACTACTCTTGAAAAAGGGGAGACCTATGAAATCATAATCAAGGTTTCTGAGGATGAAGAGTATTCACTAAAAGCTCCAATAGTTGAAATAAAAGAAGAAGAGGAAGGTAGAGTTTGCTTTTTTCGATCCAATATTTTATTGAGTGAGCTTTATGATGTAAGACATGCTGAAGTCGTAGTAATCAAGCAAAAGGTCAAATCATTAAAGCTTCCAAAGGAGGCAGTGATCTACAAAGAGGGGAAACCTGGAGTACTCGTGAAGGAATTCTATGGAGTAGTACGATTCAGGCAAGTCAACATTATTGGTGAGGATGATGAGTTTATATTTGTAGAACATGGAGATTCCTACGGCTATATCGAGGATAAGGCTGGAAAGAGAACCAAGACCGTAAATATATATACTGAAATATTACTTGATAC
>CAZHLQ010000399.1:0-26545 GCA_964533235.1 uncultured Gudongella sp.
ATAATTCCTTCTTTCTAAAAGAAGCAACGGGCAAGCCCGTTGCTTCTTTATTAACCTCTTCTTTTCCTTTTTGGTGCAATGTGGATAGCTGATTCATCCAGACCAAGGGCAGCTTCAAAGAATGCTTCCGATAGTGTTGGATGTGCATGGATCGTTCTCTTGATCGCAGAAACATCCAAATTATTGGACATCGCCAGTGCTCCCTCATGTATCAGGTCATTAGCATGGGGTCCAATGATATGGACTCCCAATATCCTATTATCGTCATTGGATGCCAGGATTTTGATTATCCCGTCTGTCTCCCCTAAGGAAAGAGCTTTACCATTGGCAGAGAACATGAACTTGCTCGATCTGTAGTCAATTCCCTTTTCCTTTAGCTGTTCCTCTGTGTAGCCAACCTGAGCTACCTCTGTCATAGTGAAGACACATGCAGGCCAGTGTTCATGATTTAAATCAGGCGTATGCCCCATGATCGTTTCAACTACGAATTCACCTTGGGATGATGCCACGTGAGCAAGCTGGATCCCTTTGGAATTTACATCACCAATAGCATAAATACCCGGTACAGTAGTCTCATAGCCGTCGTTGACCTTGATACCTCTACCAGAGAATTCTACTCCGACTTCCTCAAGGTTTAGTCCTTCAACCAATGGTGCTCTTCCCGATGCTATCAGTACATAATCACCAACTACCTCAATTTCCTCGTCCTTTTCCTTATAGCGTGCGACCACCTTCAGACGTTCACCGTCCTTAGTGATTTCCTTTGCTCTGATATCGACATAAGTTTCTATACCCTGTTTCTTTAAAAGAGGAGTGAGTCTCTTGGCAATCTCTTTGTCTCCATCCTTCAAGACACGAGATGCAAGAAGTATTACGTGGGAACCCAACTCCTTGTAAATGCTTGCAAACTCAAGGCCTATAACTCCACCACCTACTACTATCAGGGTTTCTGGCACATGATCAAGCTCAAGAAGCTCATCAGAAGTAATAACTCCAGGGAGATCTATACCCTTCGTCTCTGTCATTTGTGGATAGGATCCAGTTGCTATGATAATGTTGTCTGCTTCTACTTCTCTTGACTCACCATCATTCAGCTGAACCATAAGAGTATTTTTGTCCTTAAATGAAGCCTTCCCCTGTATAAGCTCAATATTGGGGTATGACCCGATCAGCTTTTCAATCCCGCTGACCAGGTCGTAAACTACTTTATTTTTCCTTTCAAGCAATGCCTTGCCGTCCAGGCTGAAGCCATCGACCTTTATACCAAACTCGTGCGAATTCCTCAGGTCAGACAGCATCTGAGCATTTCTAAAATAGGTTTTTGTTGGGATACATCCCCTGTTAAGGCAAGTCCCGCCTATTTCCCTGCTCTCTATCAGGTATACCTGGGCCTCGAGCTGCGCAGCCTTTATTGCGGCTACATAGCCTCCTGGTCCGGCACCGATTATTGCAATTCTTTTTGTCAAATGATACACCTACCCTTCAAATTTAACGATGATGTCACGGGCAGCTTTTACTTCGTTTGGTCTTCTGACAACTGTATTATGAGGAGCTGACTTGACCATTTCCGGATCTTCATCTGCTTCCTTGGCTATCTTGATCATTGCCTGAATAAACTCATCCAGGGTTTCCTTGCTTTCAGTCTCTGTAGGCTCTATCATAAGCGCCTGGTTGATGATAAGCGGGAAGTAAATAGTTGGTGGATGATATCCCATATCAAGCAATCTCTTAGCTATATCAAGAGTAGTTACCTCACTCAAGGTATCCTTCAGTCCGCCTAGTACAAACTCATGCTTATAGATTGTATCGATTGGCAGATGATAATGATCCTTAAGCTGACTCATGATATAATTTGCATTTAATACAGCCATTTCTGATGCTTTCTTCAGACCATCTCCGCCTAGTGTAAGGATATAGGTGAAGGCTCTTACAAGGATACCAAAGTGCCCGTAGAAGTCCTTTACCTTACCGATTGTATTTGGATAGTCATAGTCGAAGAAATATCTCTCTCCATCCTTCTCGACCATTGGCACTGGAAGGAATTCAACTAGCGACTTTTTAACGCCTACTGGTCCTGATCCAGGTCCTCCGCCTCCATGAGGAGTGGAGAATGTCTTATGAAGGTTAAAGTGTACTACGTCAAAGCCCATGTCTCCAGGTCTTGCATGTCCCATTATTGCATTGGCATTTGCACCATCGTAGTATAACAATCCACCAGCATCATGGACGATCTTAGCAATTTCAAGAATACCTTTGTCAAATATACCAAGGGTATTTGGGTTTGTAAGCATCAAGCCTGCAGTGTCCTCACCTACGGCTGCTCTTAGTGCGTCTAGGTCTACCAGACCATCCTTTGTGGACTTGATCTCAACAATCTTATAGCCAGCCATGGCTGCTGTTGCCGGGTTAGTACCATGAGCTGAGTCTGGAACGATGATCTTGTTTCTTCCAAGGTCTCCTCTTTTCTCATGGTATGCCTTTATGAGCATAATACCTGTAAGTTCGCCATGGGCACCCGCTGCTGGCTGCAGCGTCATTCTGTCCATTCCAGCTACTTCACAAAGATACTTTTCCAGCTCATAAAGCATTTGGAGTGATCCCTGTATGCAGTCCTCTGACTGATGGGGGTGAAGATTAGCAAATCCGTCAAATCTTGCAGTGTCTTCATTGATCTTTGGATTGTATTTCATAGTGCAGGAGCCCAGCGGATAAAAGCCAGTATCTACACCGTAATTCTTGTTTGATAGATTGGTATAATGTCTAATGACATCAACCTCAGTTAATTCAGGAAGCTTAAGCTCCTCTTTGCTGACAAAATCACCTGGTATAAGGCTGTCAAGCTCTTTATCCTCCACGTCAAGCGGTGGCAGCATATAAGCTTTTCTTCCTGGTTTGGAAAGTTCGAATATTAATTTATCGTAGTTTCTCATTATATCCCCTCCAATACGCCAGTCAGCCTATCAATTTCTTCCTTCGTTCGCTTCTCAGTTACTGCATATAGGATGCCGCCCTTCATTTCCGGATACTCCTTGCCCAAATCGTAGCCACCTATCATATTTTCAGCTCTCAGGGTCTTATTTATATCCATCGGATCCTTATCTGATACTACTGCGAATTCTTTGAAGAATGGTTTATCGAACATTGGCTTGTATTTACCTGACTTGGTCATTTGCTCAAATGCATAGTGAGCCTTCTTTGTCGACTGCATAGCTACCTCTCTCAAGCCTTCCTTGCCAAGAGTCACCATGTAGATCGTAGCTGCCAAAGAGTTCAATCCCTGGTTGGAGCAAATATTTGAGGTAGCCTTTTCTCTTCTGATATGCTGCTCTCTAGCTGTAAGAGTCAGTACGAAGGATCTCTTCCCGTCAAGATCCTCGGTTTGTCCAACGATCCTGCCTGGGAGCTTTCTGATATAGTCATCCTTGACTGCCATAAAGCCAAGGTATGGTCCTCCAAAGCTGACTGGAATTCCAAGGGATTGCCCTTCACCTACTGCAACGTCAACTCCCAAATCACCAGGCTTCTTCAATATCCCAAGGGATATTGGATCAACAGATGCAACAAAGGTAGTTTTTTTGCCCTTGTGAGCAACCTCTCCAAGCGCCTTCAAATCTTCGATTATTCCGAAGAAATTCGGGCTTTGCACTATAACTGCAGCTGTATTATCATTTACCAAGCCTTCCAGTGCATCTATGTCTGTTACGCCATCCTTTATATCTACTTCGATGACTTTTAAATTTTGAACATGCGCATATGTGTGAAGGATCTTTCTCGCATCAGGCTTAACAGATTTCGAAATTATTATTTCATCCTTCTTCGAGTATGCCGCCGCCATAAGCGCTGCTTCAACTACTGCTGTACCACCGTCATACAAGGATGCATTTGCAACGTCCATACCAGTTAGGTTGCAGATCAGAGTCTGGAACTCGAATATATACTGAAGCGTCCCTTGGCTGATTTCGGGCTGATATGGTGTATAGGAAGTATAATACTCACTTCTTGATATTATATGGTTCACGACAGATGGAATGTAGTGGTCATATGCTCCAGCACCTAGAAAACTTGTCAGTTTAGTCATTGAACAGTTTTTGTCTGCCAGGCTCTTAAGATATGATACTACCTCCAGCTCGCTCTTGGATTTGGGAATATTCAATTCCCTGTCCATGTGGACCTCTTTTGGGATATCCTCAAACAGCTGGTCTACGCTTTCAAGGCCTATGGCCTTGAGCATTTCCTGGATATCCTCAGGTGTATTGGGTATATATGGATGCATATTATACCTCCTCAGCTAAAAACTTTTCGTAATCCTCACTTGTCATTAGTTCATCAAGCTCAGCCTTGTCAGCAAGCTCGATCTTTACCATCCAGTTTTCAAAAGCATCAGCGTTCAGAAGTGCAGGATCATCTACCAGCTCCTCATTTACCTCTACTACCTTACCTCCAACTGGAAGGTAAACGTCTGAAGCAGCCTTTACAGATTCAACAGCAGCAAATGCTTCTCCCTTTTCAAATTCATCATCCACTTCTGGAAGCTCGACATATACTATGTCGCCCAGATGATGCTGTGCATAGTCAGAAATACCGACGAAAGCCAAATCTCCCTCAACCTTGACCCACTCATGATCCTTAGTGTAATGATATCCCTTTGCAACTTTCATATTAAAACCCTCCTATTTTTTCTTATTTAAGAACTTCTTACTTATAACCTTAGCCTTCGCAAATTTATTTCTGATCTTGATATCAAGCTCAGTGCCCAGCTCTGTAAACTCAGGCTTTACAAGAGCATTTCCGATGATCTTTCCAAGGGTTGGACTCATATAGCCTGTTGTAACATGACCGATCTTATCTCCATCCTTGTATATCTCATAGCCTTCTCTGGCTATTCCTCTATCGACCATCTCAAAGCCTACGAGTTTTCGCTTAAGCCCCTCACTCCATTGCTTATTCAATGCTTCCTTTCCGATGAAATCTGATTTCTTGTCCAGCTTTACAAAATACTTAAAGCCAGCCTCCAGCGGAGAAATCGTATCATCAAACTCATGTCCATAAAGCGGTAGTGAAGCCTCGAATCTAAGAGTATCTCTGCATCCTAGCCCACAAGGCATTATACCCTCTTCCTTCCCTGCTTCAAGGATAGCATTCCATACCTTAACAACACCTTCATTGTCAGTGTAGATCTCAAAACCGTCTTCACCAGTGTAGCCTGTTCTGGAAACCATACAGTTAACGCCAGCTACTGAGATATCTCTCTGCAGGAAGAAGAATTTGATCTCAGCTAGATCAAAATCGGTCAATTTTTGAAGTACCCTTTGAGCCAGTGGTCCCTGAATGGCGATTTCACCAACAGAATCAGAGATATTTTCCAACTCGACGTTAAAATCTCCCTTGTTTTCCAAGATCCAATTGAAGTCCTTGTCTGTGTTTGAAGCATTGACTACCAGGTAGAAGTCCTCATCGCCAAATCTGTAAACCAGAAGATCGTCGACAACTCCTCCCTCAGGATTGCAAAAATGTGTGTAAATGATTTGGTTGTCTACTAATGTGGTTACATCGTTTGATACCAGGTAATCCACAAATGCCAATGCATCCTTCCCTTTAACAGTGATTTCTCCCATATGGGATACGTCAAAGAGTCCAACAGCATTCCTAACTGCCTGATGCTCCGGTACAAGGCCTTTGTACTCTACCGGTAAAAACCAACCAGCATAGTCTACAACGTTGCCTCCCAGCTTAATATGTTCTTCATAAAGCGGGGTTTTTTTTGCGTCCATTCAATCACTCCTTCCCATTTGTTGTGGTATAATTTCAATATGCTACACTAATTCTACCCCTTAAGGTATCCTCTAAACTTAAATACCTAAAGACAAGCTAATTCAGTGAGATTGAGGGTAGTATGATTTCATTATACATAAGGAGGTTTTTATATGCAATACCGTGAGGTTACCAGTAAAAAGTTAAATGTTTCACTATTAGGATTTGGATGTATGCGATTTCCAGTCATAGATGGAGACAATTCGAGGATCGATTTTGAGGAATCTGAGAAGCTTCTGGTCCATGCAATTGAGAACGGAGTGAATTACATTGATACTGCTTACCCCTACCATGGAGGAAAATCAGAGGATTTTGTAGGGCAGGTACTGTCCCGGGGACTCAGGGATAAAGTATTTCTTGCTACCAAAAATCCAGTCTGGCTCGTCAAAGAGTATGGCAACTTTATGAGATATCTCGATGAACAGCTCGTTAATTTGCGAACGAATTACATAGATTTTTATCTTTTGCACGCTCTCGACAACAGCTCCTGGGAAAAAATTGTTGGGCTTGGAGTTTTTGATTTCATAGCTGAGGCAAAAGCATCTGGTAAAATCAGAAATATCGGTTTTTCGTTCCATGATGAGCTGCCTGTATTTAAGAAAATAATAGACTCCTATAGCTGGGATTTCTGCCAGATCCAGCTAAACTATATGGACATAAGCTACCAGGCTGGCCTGGAAGGTCTTGCTTATGCCAGGGAAAAAGGTATAGACGTTATTGTCATGGAGCCTCTAAAGGGAGGAAAGCTAGCAAGCTTGCCACAGTCTGTTAATGAAGTAATAAATGAAAAAGCTCCAGGCAAAACCGCTGCAGAATTAGCTCTAAAATGGGTCCAACAACAGAAAGGGGTCCGTGTTGTATTAAGTGGAATGTCTGATATAGCTCAGGTTAAAGAGAATATCAAGATATCCTCTGACGGTACCGATCTAAATGAGTTCGAGCTGCAGACAATCGAGTCTATGAGATCATTTTTAAGAAGCAGGATAATGGTTGACTGCACCAGTTGCGAGTACTGCCAGCCTTGTCCAGCCGGTGTGAGGATACCCGGAGTATTTGAGTTATACAATAATATGACTGTTTATGATACTATCGACAATTCACGAGCGTCATACAAAAGCTATTTAGAAAAGGGTACTTCTTCACTGTCTTGCGTTGAATGTGGAGAATGTGAAGCTATCTGTCCACAGCAGCTGCCCATAATAACTCAGCTTAAGGAGGCTCACAAAGCGTTGATATAAGCTATGCCCTGGTCAAAGTCACGACCAGGGCATTTATTTTCCCACATTATCCACATTATCCACAATCCACAGTGGATAAATATGAAATTATAACATATTTGATTGCTAAGCTAAAAAATAAAAGCACCGGTTTTCCGGTGCTTCCAATTTATCTCTTGCTGAACTGTGGACTTCTTCTTGCTTTTTTAAGTCCATATTTCTTTCTTTCCTTCATTCTTGGATCTCTTGTGAGGTGCCCAGCCTTCTTAAGTAAAGGTCTCAGCTCTCCATCCGCCTGTAGAAGGGCTCTTGCGATTCCATGTCTAATAGCTCCTGCCTGACCTGTAAACCCGCCTCCATGTACGGTGACCTTTACATCGTACTTGTCCACGGTATCACTTATTGTCAAGGGCTCTTTAGCTATAACCTTAAGGGTTTCATAGTTGAAAAATTCGTCGATATCTCTTCCATTTATAGTCATCTTCCCGTTTCCAGGAATCAATCTAACTCTGGCAACTGATGTTTTTCTTCTTCCTGTTCCGATAAATTGTATTGCAGCCATTTACAGTCCTCCCTTCCTACCAGATTAAAATTCGTATACTTCTGGCTTTTGAGCTTCGTGTCCATGCTCAGTGCCTCTGTATACCTTCAATTTCCTGTACATGCTTCTTCCAAGGCTGTTTTTTGGCAACATACCCTTTACTGCAAGCTCGATGATCTTCTCTGGATTCTTGACGATCAGGTTTTTATAAGGTACCTGTCTCAATCCTCCGGGATATCCTGTATGGTAAGTGTAATTTTTTTGCTCAAGCTTCTTTCCTGTCAATTTAACCTTGTCGGCATTGATGACGATTACGAAGTCACCTGTATCGACATGAGGTGTGTATATTGGTTTATTCTTTCCTCTCAGAATTGTAGCGATCTCAGTGGCCAGTCTACCTAATACTTTATTTTCAGCGTCGATTATATACCATTTTCTTTCGATTTCATTGGCTTTTGCCATGTAACTTTTCATCTGTTTCCCTCCTTACAACAACTTTTGTCAAGGTGTCAATAAGAAGTTTCCGGGCTTCTTCTTACACACTCTTATATATTCTAATACAACCAAATTAGGTTGTCAACAGCCTATTTAATCATAATACACTTTTTCTAAAAACAATCCCTTTGCTGGAGCAGTGTGACCTGCGCAGTTCCGGTCTCTTTGTTCTAATATACATGGTATTGAGTCTATTTCTCTCTGGGAATTTCCGATTTCCAATAGGGTACCTACCATTATTCTAACCATATTGCGCATAAAGCTGTCACCATCTATCCATATATCTATGATGTCGCCTTTTTGCTTGATATCGATCTTATTTATTTTTCTAATCGTCGTTTTAGTTATGCTTCTTCTTCCTTTAAACGATTTGAAATCATGAGTGCCTATAAAATGATCTGCTGCATACCGCATAGCGTCAACATCAAGCTGATATTTGAAGTGATAGCAGAAATTCCTAAGGGTTGGCCTCTCAACCTCTCCCGTATAGATCCTGTACCTGTAGCGTTTATGTGTCGCACCAAATCTAGCATGAAAGTTCAAATCCACATCTTTGGAATCTAAGACCCGTACGTCGTCAGGAAGCTCATTATTCAAGGCGTACTTGAATTTTTCTCCTGGTATCGTAGCCGAGGTGTGAAAATTAGCGACCTGCCCCAAAGCATGAACTCCTGCATCTGTTCTTCCTGAGCCTTTTAAGGAGACTGTCTCACCAGTTACATTTAGGATCGCTTTCTCGACAGCCTGCTGTACTGAAGGTCTGTTGTCCTGATATTGCCACCCATTGTAAGAGGTTCCGTCATACTCAAGTATTAGCATTATGTTCCTCATATGATCACCACAGATACCTGGTTGCAATAAGGATCCCAAAGAATGCCGTCATACTTGTAAGAACTACATAGTCCCTGTATTTGAAGCTAAGCTCATTTAGCCTGGTCCTGCCGTCTCCACCTCTGTAGCATCTTGCCTCCATAGCAGTAGCTAAATCATCAGCTCTCCTGAATGCATTGATAAATAATGGAACTAATAGTGGCACAAGGTTCTTTGCTCTATTTAAAATATTTCCTGATTCAAAGTCAGCCCCTCTTGCCATTTGTGCCTTCATTATTTTGTCTGTTTCCTCAAGCAAAGTTGGTATGAAGCGTAGAGCTATAGTCATCATCATGGCTAGCTCATGAGCCGGAAGTCCAATTTTCTTAAAGGGAGACAGCAGCCTTTCAATACCATCTGTTAGAGCGATCGGCGAGGTAGTCAGTGTCAAAAGAGACGTTCCAGTTATAAGGAACACTAGCCTTAATGCCATGAATACCGATTGACGGAGTCCCTCCTTGGTCACAGTAAGCGGCCCAAGTTCAAAAAGTACCTCTCCTTTGGTCATAAACAGATTTATGGCAAAGGTGATCAGTATTATGAACATCAAAGGCTTTAAGCCCTTGAGTATAAACTTAACTGGAAGCTTTGCGGTTCTTATTACAGCTGCTATGAAAAGGACTATTAACAAATATGGGTAAAACTTAGTTATGAAGAAAAGTGATGCAATAAAAAGTGCCGTCACAACAATTTTTACTCTTGGATCCAGCTTGTGGATCAATGATGTCCCTGGAAAGTATTGACCTATCGTAATATCTTTAAGCATCCTTCTTACCTCTCAAATATTTCAATATCTCAGCCTTTGCTTCTTCAATAGTAAGCACATCATCCTTGACGGCGTGTCCGGATGCCTTGAATTTCTTCATGAATTTTGTTATCTGAGGTATTCCCAGACCCATACCTTCAAGCTCGTCAGATCTACCGAATATCTCCCTGGGCGACCCATCCATGGATAGCTTCCCTTTATGCATTACAAATATCCTGTTTACAAGTCTGGCAATGTCTTCCATGCTGTGCGATACAAGGATTATAGTTATATTTTCCTTTTCATACAGTTTCCTGATCTCATCCAGGATATCATCTCTTCCCTTTGGGTCAAGTCCTGCAGTAGGCTCATCAAGAACGAGTACCTTAGGCTTCATAGCTATTACTCCTGCTATAGCGACCCTCCTCTTCTGACCTCCTGAAAGCTCAAATGGGGATCTATCCTTCAGCTCTTCAAAATCCAGACCTACAAGCTCCATTGCATGCTTAACTCTTTCGTCAACTTCTTCCTGTGGTAATCCCAGGTTTTTGGGACCAAAGGCTATATCCTTGTAAATAGTTTCTTCAAAAAGCTGATGCTCAGGGTATTGAAATACCAAACCGACCTTTTGTCTTATGTTTTTTAGCTTGGTACTTTTGTCAGACAGGCTTTCTCCGTCAATTATTATCTCACCGGAGGTCGGCTTCATCAATCCGTTGAGATGCTGTACAAGAGTTGATTTCCCTGAGCCAGTATGGCCAATGAGTCCAATAAACTCACCCTCCTTGATAGAAAGGCTGACGTCATCAAGAGCCCTCTTCTCAAAGGGTGTACCTGGGTTATATACATAGCTAAGATTTTTTATCTCTATTATCATAATATGTCCACCAGCTCCTCGACAGAAAGTACGTCGTCTCTGAAGTCATACCCTTCCTTATTTAGCTCATGAACGAGCTCAGTTACCTGAGGTACGTCCAATCCCAGTGATTTCAGCTGATCCACCCTTCTGAATATCTCATTAGGAGTACCGAGCATTACGTCCTCGCCTTCATTTAACACCAAAATCCTGTCAGCTTCTACAGCCTCATCCATAAAGTGAGTTATCAGGATTATAGTCTTGTTTTTCTCCTTGTTAAGCTTCTTTATTGTTTCAAGTACCTCTTGGCGGCCTACAGGATCAAGCATCGCTGTAGGTTCGTCAAATATGATGCAGTCAGGCTCCATCGCCAATATGCCGGCTATGGCTACCCTTTGCTTCTGGCCCCCTGAAAGCAGGTGAGGTGCATGTCTTTTATACTCTGACATCTCAACTACTTCAAGAGCATCGTCTACTCTTTTTCTTATCTCTGTGGGCGGTATACCCAGATTCTCAGGTCCAAAGGCAACATCCTCTTCGACGATAGTAGCAACTATCTGATTGTCAGGATTCTGAAATACCATCCCTGCTGTAGACCTTATGTCCCATATCCTGCTCTCATCCCTGGTATTGATACCATTTACAAGAACATCTCCCTTTGAAGGCTGGATGAGCCCGTTGATCATTTTGGCGAGAGTTGATTTCCCTGAGCCATTGTGCCCTAATACTGCCAAAAATTCTCCCCTTTTGACATCCAGGCTTAGATCCTTGACTGCCAGCTGAATGCTCTCATCTATATATGAACTGTACTCAAAGCTGACATTTTCAATTTTTATCATAATATCTTCATTCATAGCGCTACCTCAATCGATTATTCTGTTCCTTGTTCAATATACCATATGGATACCCTTATTTCAATTTTGGATTCAAAGTTTGAAAAAAGATGGTGAAAGCTAAAGGGACTAAGCATCTCCACTTAATCCCCTACGATTTACACCAATTCCAATATAGCTATCTCTGCTCCGTCTCCTCGGCGTGGACCTGCCTTTATGACTCTAGTATAGCCGCCTTTTCTCTCGGCATACTTGGGAGCGATCTCATCAAAAAGCTTCTTCACTACGTCTTCGTCATATATAAAGGCCAGTGCTTGTCTTCTTGCGTGTAGATCTCCCCTCTTACCAAGGGTGATCATCTTTTCGGCCATTCTCTTCGTCTCTTTTGCTCTAGTAACTGTGGTTTCAATTCTCTCTTCCCTAAGCAATGAAGTAACTTGATTTCTAAGCATTGCTTTTCTGTGGGCAGTGGGACGACCCAGCTTTCTTAAAGTTGTCACATTAATCCCTCCTTCTTGCTATGATTACTCATCACTGCTCTTAAGGCCCAATCCTAATTCAGCAAGCTTTCTTTGGACTTCCTCAAGGGATTTCTTGCCCAAATTTCTTACCTTCATCATGTCGTCCTCAGTCTTCTGTGTGAGCTCCTCAACAGTATTGATTGCTGCTCTCTTCAAACAGTTATAGCTTCTTACTGATAAGTCAAGTTCCTCGACTGTCATTTCAAGGACCTTTTCCTTTTTATCTTCTTCCTTCTCTACCATTATCTCAACATCGCCTACATGCTCTGTAAGACCAATGAATAGATTAAGATGCTCAGTAAGGATCTTTGCTCCCAATGATGTCGCTTCATCTGCGCTCATTGTACCATTGGTCCATACCTCAAGAACTAGTTTGTCGTAGTCAGTTATCTGACCAACTCTCGTATTCTCGACATGGTAGTTTACCTTGGTAACAGGTGTAAAGGATGAATCCACCGGGATGACTCCAACTGGCTGACCGTCCTTCTTGTTCTTTTCAGCTACTGAGTAGCCTCTTCCTCTTATGAGCTCCAGCTCAATATAAAGCCTTCCGTCCTCATTGACGGTAGCAATGTATTGATCCTTGTTTACGATTTCAACATCCATTCCTGTCGCAATATCACCTGCTGTAACGACCTGTGGTCCTTCAGCATCGATGATCATTGTAACAGGCTCCTCTGTGTACATTTTAGCAGCAATTTCCTTGATGTTGAGAATTATTTCAGGAACGTCTTCCAGTACTCCAGGAATAGTAGCAAATTCATGCAACACACCCTGAAACTTTACTAAAGACACGGCAGCTCCGGGGAGAGACGATAAAAGCACTCTCCTCAGCGAGTTGCCAAGAGTTGTTCCATAGCCTCTCTCCAGAGGCTCAACAATAAATTTCCCGTAGCTTCCATCTTCGCTTAGTTCGATGATTTCAATTCTGGGCTTTTCTATTTCAATCATTAATCATGACCCTCCTTGGCATTTGGTTTTCTAACGGACGAGGGCAACTGATATTGTCTATCTATTATTTCGAGTAAAGCTCGACAATCAAGTGCTCTTCCACTGGGAGGTCTATGTCTGCTCTTGTGGACTCAGCCACAATTGTACCTCTCATCTTCTCAAGGTCTACATTTATCCAGGGTACTGTATTGCCATTGTGGTTTTCCACAAGAGTCTTGAATTTCTCGCTTCCCCTGCTTTTTTCCTTAACTTCGACAACATCTCCTGTTGTGGTCAACAGTGAAGGAATGTTTACCTTATTGCCGTTTAGTAGGAAGTGACCGTGAGTAACCAACTGTCTTGCTTCTGCTCTCGAGGATGCAAAGCCCATTCTGTAAACAACATTATCCAGCCTTGACTCCAATATCTTAAATAGGTTCTCACCTGTAATACCTTTCATTTTGTCAGCCATGTCGAAGTACTTGGCCATTTGTGATTCAGAGATCCCGTAGAATCTACGAACCTTTTGCTTTTCCCTAAGCTGCATGCCGTACTCGGTTACTTTTTTTCTGGACGTTCCGTGCTGACCAGGAGCAAAGTTTCTCTTGTTCAAAGCACATCTGTCCGTATAGCATCTGTCTCCCTTAAGAAAGAGCTTTGTACCCTCTCTTCGGCACAACCTGCATACTGGGCCAGTATATCTTGCCATATCTATCTACACCTCCTATTAAACTCTTCTTCTCTTCGGTGGTCTGCAACCGTTGTGTGGGATTGGCGTAACGTCCTTGATCATACTTACCTCAAGTCCTGATGCCTGAAGTGACCTTATTGCAGCTTCTCTACCTGAACCAGGTCCCTTTACGAATACCTCAACGATCTTCAGTCCATGCTCCATAGCTTTTTTAGCTGCTTCCTCAGCTGCCTGTTGAGCGGCATACGGAGTGGATTTTCTTGACCCTCTGAAGCCTAGCTGTCCAGCACTTGCCCAGGAAATAACATTTCCCTGCATGTCTGTCAAAGTTACCATTGTATTATTGAATGATGAAGATATATGAGCCTGACCTCTCTCGATGTTCTTACGCTCTCTTCTTCTCACACGAGTTGCTTTACCTTTTTTAGGTGCCATTTAATTCCCCTCCTTTACCTACTTCTTCTTGGAAACAATTCTTCTAGGGCCTTTTCTGGTCCTTGCATTAGTCTTAGTCCTTTGACCTCTTACCGGAAGACCTCTCTTATGTCTTAAGCCTCTGTAGCAGTTGATTTCCTTGAGACGCTTTATGTTCAATGCGATATCTCTTCTAAGGTCACCCTCTACATGATAGGTGTCAATAATTGCTCTAAGGTTGGAAACCTCAGACTCAGTAAGATCCTTGACTCTTGTGTCTGGATTTACTCCAGCCTTTTTAAGGATTTCATTGGATCTTGTCCTGCCTATGCCGAATATATATGTCAAGCCAACTTCAACGCGTTTGTCTCTTGGTAAGTCCACGCCTGCAATTCTAGCCATTAACTTCTACACCTCCTATAATCAATATCTTCCATTAGCCTTGCTTTTGTTTATGCTTAGGATTTTCACAGATAACCATTACTCGTCCTTTTCTTTTTATGATCTTGCATTTTTCACACATCTTTTTTACGGATGGTCTGATCTTCACAATAATCCCTCCTATGCTACTTGTTTCGCCAGGTTATTCTGCCCCTTGTCAAATCGTAGGGAGAAAGCTCCACGGTTACGGTGTCTCCTGGCAATATTCTGATGTAATTCATTCTCAGTTTGCCAGAGATATGGGCTAAAATTTCATGCCCATTTTCAAGTCTTACCTTGAATATGGCATTTGGCAGCGCATCTACCACAGTACCCTCAACCTCGATGACGTCTTCTTTTTTAGCCATTGGATTTCGAACCTCCTGTTCAGAACGTTTAGAAACTCTTATTGAAAGGTTCCAATATCTTTCTAATATACGAGTTGTTAATCTTAACGCTGTTTTCTATCTTTTCCTTGAATTCGGGAAGTACGGTATTGAACACTATCAAGTGCTTTATCTTTTTCTTTTTTGGACTGTCTAGCCTTCTGAGGTCTCCATCCACAATGTAGACGTATTGCTCATCAGCTATTCCATGTACCAGAAAGATTCTTCCCTTGTCGCGGCCAGCTCTTGACTTTACCACCTGTCCGATGGATATGTCACTAGTTGAATCCATTGTATTCACCTCTTCTAGTTATCCAGTGCTTCGGTGATGAGCTCAAAAACAGTACTTATTTCAAGTGTACCATCAACATCAAGTAGTAAACCCTTGCTGCCATAGTAATCTATCAGCGGCTGAGTTTGCTCCATGTAGACGTTTATCCTGGTAGCAACTGTATCTTCATTGTCATCATCTCTTTGATAGAGTTCTCCTCCATCCTTGTCGCATACACCTTCAACCTTGGGAGGATTGAATTTGATATGGTAGGTAGCTCCACACTCCCTGCATATTCTTCTTCCAACCGCTCTCTCAATCAGTATATCAGCATTTGCGTTTATATTAATAACTCTGTCCAATTCGATACCCATATTGCAAAGCTCGGAATCCAATGACTCTGCTTGATTAACCGTTCTCGGAAAACCATCGAGCAAAAACCCTTCGGCACAATCATCATTCAGCAATCTGTCCTTTACGATGGAAACTACCAATTCGTCAGGAACAAGAAGTCCCTTGTCCATGTATGCTTTAGCTTCCTTGCCAAGTGCCGTGCCACCCTTAATATTTGCTCTAAATATGTCCCCTGTAGAAATATGGGGTATTTTGTATTTTTCTACTATAGCTGATGCCTGAGTACCCTTACCTGCTCCTGGAGGACCTAGTAATACTAATCTCATTTAATCATCTCCTATAGTCTATTTCAAGAATCCCTTGTAATGTCTCATCAGTAATTGAGACTCGATCTGCTTCATCGTTTCAAGTGCAACACCTACTACGATGATTATTGCAGTACCGCCAAAGTTGATGTTCATGTCAAACAGTTTAGACATTACTGTTGGCAAAGTAGCAAGTATAGCTAATGATATTCCACCAACGAATACTACTCTGTTTACTACCTTGTTAAGATAATCTGATGTAGGCCTTCCTGGTCTGATACCTGGTATGAAGCCGCCATGCTGCTGCAGGTTCTTTGAATACTCAACTGTGTTGAACTGTACAGCTGTATAGAAGTATGTGAAGAACACTATCAAAAGTATATTTAATATTGAATATATCCAAATTCCAACATTCCCTGAAGGTGTCAGGTACTTCTCTATCCACTGAGTCACTCCGCCTTGTGAGAAAAGTGCTAATGTCTGAGGAAGTGCCAGTAATGATGAAGAAAATATTACAGGGATAACTCCAGCCATCAGTACCTTTATTGGGATATGAGTGCTTTGTCCGCCGTACATTTTCCTTCCAACAACTCTTTTTGCGTATTGGACAGGAATCCTTCTTTCACCTTCCTGCAATGCAACTACGAATACTATGATTGCAAGTAAGACAACTCCGAAAAGTATAAGCGTAATTGCGTTCATTTGTCCTATGCTAACTAACCTTATCCAGTTGATTATATCAGATGGAAGTCTAGAGATGATCCCTATGAAAATCAATAGCGAAATTCCGTTTCCAATACCTCTCTCCGAAATAAGCTCCCCAATCCACATAAGAAATGCTGTACCAGCAACCATGGACAGTATTACTATAACTGTTTGCATGACATTTGTCGTTTCCAACGCTTGTCTGAACAATCCAAAGGTATAACCGCTGGCTTGAACAGCTGCCAATACTATAGCGCCATATCTTGTATATCTGTTGATCTTCTTCTTACCCTCTTCGCCTTCCTTAGCAAGCTCTTCCAGCTTAGGAATTGCAATGGTCAAAAGCTGTATGATGATCGATGCTGTAATGTATGGATAGATGTTTGCAGCAAAAATACTGTAGCTGCTAAAGGTTCCTCCCCCCATCATATCCAGGAACTGAAGGATCCCTCCCTGACTGCTGTTAAAAATACTGCTGATGATATCCTTGTTCATGAATGGCACAGGTATAGCTGCTCCCAGTCTAACGACCAACAACATCAATACTGTGAATATCAGCTTTTTTCTAATGTCGGCTACTCTCCATGCATTCCTTAAGGTTGAAAGCATCTAAATCACCTCAACCTTTCCTCCCGCTGCTTCGATCTTCTCAGCGGCGGATTTGCTGAATTTCTGAGCCTGAACTGTCAATTTGACGCTCAATTCTCCATCTCCAAGGATCTTTACTCCATCCTTAGCCTTTCCTGGTTTAACGATCCCCTCTGCAAATAGCAGCTCAGGAGTAACAACTGTATTCTCTTCAAATCTATTTAAATCTTCAAGATTTACGATCGCATATTCAGTAGCGAAAATATTGGTAAAACCACGCTTTGGCATTCTTCTAAACAAAGGCATTTGGCCTCCCTCAAAACCAGGTCTTACTCCACCGCCTGATCTTGCATTTTGGCCTTTGTGTCCCTTACCAGATGTTTTACCAAGTCCTGATCCGGTTCCGCGTCCAAGTCTTTTTCTGGGTTTGGACCCACCGCCGGCGTTTGGTCTTAAATCATTCAGTTTCAATTGGTACACCTCCTTTATTAGTCTATTACTTCAACCATGTAGTCTACTTGATGTATCATACCTCTGATTTGAGGGGTATCATTCTTTTCCACTACTTGACCGATCTTCCTTAATCCAAGGGCTTTGACTGTTTTTCTATGGGTTTCAGGTCTCCCGATGAGACTTTTAACCAATTTGATTTTGATCATAGTCATTTCTTTCCCCCCTAACCTAGTATTTCTTCTATGGTTTTTCCTCTAAGTTTAGCAACGTCCTCTACCTTCTTAAGTCCCTTGAGGGCTTCCAATGTTGCGTTAACTACGTTTCTTGGGTTGTTTGAACCAAGTGACTTGGTCCTGATATCTCTGATACCTACAAGCTCACAAACAGCACGAACAGCACCGCCTGCAATAACTCCAGTACCCTCTTTTGACGGCTTCAACAGAACTCTTCCTGCTCCGTAGATTCCAGTAATTTCGTGAGGGATAGTCGTTCCTACCAATGGTATCTCGATAACGTGCTTTTTAGCATCCTGAATTGCTTTTCTGATTGCCTCAGGAACCTCCATAGCCTTAGCCATTCCAACGCCTACATGACCGTTTTCGTCTCCTACTACGACCAATGCGCTGAATCTGAAGTTTCTTCCGCCCTTTACAACCTTTGTAACACGGTTTATATTGACAACTCTTTCTTTCAAATCCAATTCACTTGCATCTATATACAAACGTTCCATTTATTCCCCTCCTTCTACTAAAATTTCAGTCCTGCTTCTCTTGCTCCGTCTGCAAGCTCTTTTACTCTTCCATGGTATAGATAGCCGCCTCTGTCGAAAACAACCTCTTCGATGCCCTTCTCTAAAGCTCTCTTTGCGATTGTCTGTCCAACTATTTTAGCAGCTTCCTTGTTCTTGGTTGAGGCAAGGTCTAAAGTTTTGTCCAGGGTCGATGCAGCTGCCAAAGTGTGGCCTGCTACGTCGTCAATGATCTGTGCATATATATGGTTTCCACTTCTATATATGTTCAGTCTTGGTTTCACAGGAGTGCCATAAACTTTTTGCCTTACTCTCGTATGTCTTACTTGTCTGGTCTTATTCTTATCTATTTTCTTAAGCAAATCTGTTCACTCCCTTCTACTTACCTGTTTTTCCAACCTTACGTCTGATAACCTCGTCAGAGTACTTAACTCCCTTGCCCTTATATGGCTCAGGCTTTCTGTAGTCTCTTATCTTGGCCGCGTAGTTTCCTACCTGCTGTTTATTGATCCCTTTTACGATTATCTTGTTTTGTGCAGGAACCTCTACTTCGATTCCATTAGGATCCTCAAGCTCGATCGGATGTGAATAGCCTAGTGTAAGAACCAGCTTATTCCCGTTCTTAGCAGCTCTATATCCTGTACCTACTATATCCAGCGTCTTTGAATAACCTTCAGTTACTCCCACGATCATGTTTGATATCAGTGTCCTAGTCAATCCATGAAGTGATTTGTGCTTCTTTGTCTCTGACGGTCTGGATACATTCAGTACGCCGTCTTCTATTGTAATTGCCATCTCAGGGCTTACTTGCTCAGATAACTGTCCTTTTGGACCCTTTACCTCAACGAAGTTTTCGTCGTTAATTTTGATTTCTACTCCGCTTGGCAGATTAATTGGCTTTAAACCTATTCTTGACATGAGTGCACCTCCTGTTCCAATAATCTAGTAATTATTACCAAACGTAACAAATTACTTCTCCACCCACATTTTCTTTCCTAGCCTGCTTGTCAGTCATAATACCCTTTGATGTGGATAATACTGCTATTCCAAGGCCGCCTAGTACTCTTGGGATTTCGTCGCTCTTAACGTATACCTTAAGTCCTGGCTTGGAGATCCTTTTGATTCCGCTTATGACCTTTTCACTGTTCTTTCCGTATTTCAAATCTATTCTAATAATACCTTGCTTGCCATCCTCAATTACATCAAACCCTTTGATAAATCCTTCACTCAAGAAGATTTGCGCAATTTCCTTCTTTATATTGGAAGCAGGAACATCTACTGAATCATGCTTAGCATTGTTGCTGTTTCTTATACGCGTTAACATATCCGCGATTGGATCTGTCATCATGTTTTGTTACCTCCTTTCATAACCTTAGAATTACCAGCTGGCTTTTCTCACTCCAGGGATTTGACCCTTATAAGCTAATTCTCTGAAACAGATACGGCAAATGCCATATTTTCTCAATACAGCATGAGGTCTTCCACATAGCTTGCATCTACTATATTCTTGTGAGCTAAACTTTTGCTTCCTTTGTTGTTTAGCGATCATCGATTTCTTTGCCAAGATTTTCCCCTCCTCTTTTACTTTCTAAAGGGCATTCCCATTTTCTCTAAGAATACTCTAGCCTCTTCATCAGTTTTAGCTGTAGTTACGATTACAATATCAAGTCCTCTGATTGAGTCAACCATATCGTATTCGATTTCAGGGAATATAAGCTGTTCTTTTATACCAAGCGCATAGTTTCCTCTACCGTCGAAGGATGTGTCGCTGACACCTCTGAAGTCTCTAACTCTTGGAAGAGCTATGTTCATAAGCTTGTCAAGGAATTCGTACATTCTTTGACCTCTAAGAGTAACCTTCGCTCCTACCTTCATACCTTCTCTAAGCTTAAAGTTTGCTATGGATTTTTTTGCTTTAGTCACTACAGGTTTTTGTCCAGTGATGATCTCAAGCTCCTTAACTGCTGACTCAAGTACCTTTGGATTATCCCTGGCTTCTCCCAGTCCCATGTTGATGATGACCTTCTCAAGCTTTGGTGCTTCCATGACATTCGTATAGTTAAACCTTTCCATCAAGGCATTTATTACTTCATTTTGATATTTGTCCTTTAATCTGGAAGTCATTCCATTACCTCCTCTCTACTCTGATTATTTGCCAATTACTTCTCCGCACTTCTTGCAGACTCTTACCTTAGATCCATCCTTTTGGAACTGATGTCCTACACGCACTCCTGTTTTGTCCTTCGGGCAATATATCATTACCTTAGACACATTTAATGGTGCCTCGAACTTCACGATTCCGCCTGGTTTTGTAGGTCCAGCAGTCTTCTTGTGCTTAGTTACCATGTTTACGCCTTCAACTACTACTCTATTCTCTTTAGGCATAGCCCTCAATACCTTGCCGGTCTTGCCCTTATCTTTTCCTGATATTACTACTACAGTATCTCCGCTTTTTACGTGCATGCTCTACACCTCCTTCTATAATACTTCCGGTGCTAAGGATATTATCTTCATGTAGTTCCCTCTTCTGAGCTCTCTTGTTACAGGCCCAAATATACGAGTTCCTACTGGGTTCTTGTCTTCCTTTATAATAACAGCTGCATTGTCGTCAAATTTGATGTAAGTTCCATCTTGTCTTCTTACTTCTTTCTTTGTTCTGACTACAACAGCCTTCACAACTTGTCCTTTTTTTACAACCCCGCCAGGTGTTGCGCTTTTGACCGCACAAACAACTATATCACCTACGCTGGCGTACTTTTTATTGGTCCCGCCAAGAACTCTGATAACCAATAGCTCTTTTGCTCCTGAGTTATCAGCGACTCTCATACGGCTTTCGGTTTGAATCATTTGAATACCTCCCTTCGCAATAAGTCCTATTTGGCTTTTTCAAGAATCTCGACTACTCTCCATCTTTTATCCCTGCTAAGTGGTCTAGTCTCCATTATTTGAACCTTGTCCCCGATCTTACATTCATTGTTCTCATCGTGGGCTTTGAATCTGGTAGTTCTCTTTACTTGCTTTTTATACATTGGGTGAGTTACAAATGTCTCTATAGCAACGACAACCGTCTTGTCCATCTTGTCACTTACAACTGTACCAACTTTAACTTTACGATTTGATCTTTCCATTTAGAGATTAAACCTCCTTCCTTACGGATATTTCTCTTTCTCGTACGATGGTTTTCACACGAGCGATATCTTTTCTAACCGAACTTATTCTCATGGGGTTATCTAATTGACCTGTAGCCAATTGAAATCTCAAATTGAAAAGCTCTGATTTTAAATCCATTAGTTTTGTGTTTAGTTCCTGCTCTGACATTTGGCGAATTTCTTTAGCTTTCATTAGCTTCACCACCCTTATCTTGCGTTTCTTCACGTGTTACGAATTTTGTCTTAATAGGCAGTTTGTGAGCTGCAAGTCTCATAGCCTCCCTTGCATCTTCCTCTGTTACTCCACCCATTTCAAACATAATTCTGCCTGGCTTAACTACTGCTACCCAATATTCTGGAGATCCTTTACCGGAACCCATACGAGTCTCAGCTGGTTTTTCTGTTACAGGCTTATCTGGGAACACCTTTATCCATATATTCCCGCCCCTCTTTACGTACCTTGTCATAGCACGTCTTGCTGACTCTATTTGATTGGAAGTGATCCATGCCGGCTCAAGTGCCTGAAGACCGAACTCACCGTAAGTTACAGTGTTTCCTCTCATTGCCTTGCCCTTCATTCTTCCTCTATGAACTCTTCGGTATTTAACTCTTTTAGGCATTAACATTTAAACTTTCCTCCTTCCTACGGCGATAATTATTCTTCGGTTGCTATTTCAACTGCTTGCTTAACTGCTTTTTTAGTAGGAAGAACTTCTCCTTTATAAAGCCAAACCTTGACTCCTAGCTTACCGTAGGTAGTGTTAGCTTCAGCAAATCCATAGTCAATGTCTGCTCTTAGTGTTTGCAAAGGAATAGTACCCTCGCTGTAGCCTTCTGTTCTAGCCATATCAGCTCCGCCAAGTCTTCCTGCAACAGCAGTCTTGATTCCCTTTGCTCCGGATCTCATAGTTCTTTGGATAGCTTGCTTCATAGCTCTTCTGAAGGTTACCCTTCTCTCTAGTTGAGACGCTATGTTTTCTGCCACCAATTGAGCATTAAGCTCTGGAACCTTTATCTCCTCGACGTTTACAACAACGCCCTTCTTGGTCATCTTTTCTACTGCAACTCTTAGCTCCTCAACTCCAGCTCCACCTCTGCCTATTACCATTCCTGGCTTAGCTGTGAATACGGTAACCTTGATTTTATTTGCTGCTCTTTCTATTTCAATCTTGGATACGCCTGATAAATAAAGCTTTTCCTTGATGTACTCACGGATTTTAAAGTCTTCTACCAGATACTCATTGAAGGTCTTTTTGTCTGCATACCACTTTGAATCCCAATCCTTGATTATGCCGACTCTGAGACCGTGCGGGTTAACTTTTTGACCCATTAACTTCCCCTCCTTTTCTACTCGCGTTCTTTGACAACTACTCCTATGTGACTGCTTCTCTTTATTATCGGATACGCCATACCTTTTGCCTTAGGTCTGAATCTCTTCATTCTAGGTCCTTCGTTGGCATAAGCCTGTGAAACATAAAGATTTTCTCTATCCATGTTGAAGTTGTTCTCAGCATTTGCAACAGCGGAATTCAATACCTTCTCCAGAGCCTTTGCACCTCTTTTAGGTGTAAACTTAAGGATCGAGAGAGCTTCGTCCACTTGCTTGCCTCTGATTTCAGCACATATGAAGTTAACCTTCAGCGGAGAAATCCTTACATATTTAGCTATAGCTTTAGCTTCCACTTTTCTAACCCCCTTCAATTACCTTCTAATACCAGATGATTTTTCATTCTTGTCAACGTGACTTCTGAAAGTTCTGGTTGGTACAAATTCTCCCAGCTTATGTCCTACCATATCCTCTGTTACGTATACGGGTACATGCTTCCTACCGTCGTGTACTGCTATGGTATGTCCTACCATTTGTGGAAATATAGTTGAACGACGTGACCAGGTCTTTATAACTTTCTTATCATTAGTCTTATTAAGCTCTTCTACTTTTTTAAGTAGGTGTCCGTCGATAAATGGTCCTTTTTTAAGGGATCTGCCCATGTTTTTTCCTCCTTTCAGAAGTACTATTTCGTTCTTCTTCTTACGATATATTTATCTGAGCTCTTGTTCTTCTTCCTTGTCTTGTATCCAAGAGCAGGCTTGCCCCATGGAGTACTTGGTGCAGGCATACCGATAGGAGCTCTACCTTCTCCACCACCGTGTGGGTGATCAACAGGGTTCATGGCTGATCCTCTAACAGTTGGCCTGATTCCCATATGTCTTGATCTTCCGGCTTTACCTATTGTAATGTTCTCATGATCGATATTTCCAACCTGACCGATAGTTGCACGGCAATCAACCGGCACAAGTCTGAACTCGCCTGAAGGAAGCTTCAACTGAGCCATTCTTCCTTCCTTTGCCATAAGCTGTGCACTTGTTCCAGCTGATCTGACAAGCTGAGCACCTTTTCCTGGCTTAAGCTCAACATTGTGGATAGTTGTACCAACTGGGATGTCCTTTAGCTGAAGAGCGTTTCCGATCTTGATGTCTGCCTTTTCGCCAGACTCGATCACGTCTCCAACCTTGATGTTGTGTGGTGCCAATATATATCTCTTCTCGCCGTCAACATAGTTGATCAACGCAATATTAGCAGTTCTATTTGGATCGTATTCTATGGCTGCAACCTTTCCAGGTATACCGTCCTTAGTTCTCTTGAAGTCTATTATTCTATATTTCTTCTTTGCACCGCCGCCTCTATGACGGATAGTGATTCTACCTTGTGAGTTTCTTCCGCTGTTCTTATTAAGGCTTACCACTAATGATTTTTCTGGTTCTGTTTTAGTGATTTCCTCGAATGTTGACACGCTCATCTGTCTTCTGGCAGGGGAAGTAGGTTTGAATTTCCTAATACTCATTGGTTTTCCCTCCTTTTATCTCCTAATTATTCCATCCCTTCGAAGAACTCAATCTTCTTGGAGTCATCAGTAAGCTTCACGATTGCCTTTTTCCAGCTTGGTCTTCTTCCGCTGTGCATTCCTTGTTTCTTCATTTTCCCAAGCATGTTCATCGTATTGACCTTCTCGACCTTTACTCCGAAGATCGTCTCGATTGCTTTCTTGATCTCGGTCTTATTGGCCTTCTTGTCAACTGCGAATGTATATTTGTTGAAGGACATATCCTCCATGCTCTTCTCGGTAATTATCGGTTTAATGATAATATCGTGTGGGATACGCATTATGCATACACCTCCTCGACTCTTTTAACAGCCTCTTTCGTTATTATGAATGAGTTGTACTTCAGTATGTCGTAAACGTTGATAGTGTTGACCAGTGCAGTTGCAACATTTGGAATGTTGTTTGCTGATCTGATTACGTTGGCGTCCTTCTCTGCCATAACTATCAAAGCCTTCTTGTCAGCCTTAAGGTTAGCAAGAGTCTTTTTCATATCCTTAGTCTTAGGAGCTTCAAAGCTCAAATGGTCTACAACTATCATCTCATTGTTTTGAAGCTTGTCAGTAAGAACAGACTTAAGAGCCAGTCTTTTGACCTTCTTCGGTACGCTGTAGCTGTAATCTCTTGGCTTCGGTGCGAAAACAACTCCGCCGCCCTTCCATTGTGGAGACCTGATGCTTCCTTGTCTAGCCCTACCAGTACCTTTTTGTCTCCATGGCTTTCTACCGCCACCTCTAACTTCAGCTCTAGTCTTGGCAGACTGTGTACCCTGTCTCTTGTTTGCCAATTGATTCTTGACAACCTCGTAGACAACGTGCTCGTTTATTTCAACGCCGAATATTTCTTCACTCAGCTCCATCTCTTCTACTAGTTCACCTTGCATGTTATATACATTAACTTTAGGCATTTTGCATCCTCCTTTCCGCCTGGATTATTACTTTTTAACGGTTGCCTTGATGGATACAAGACCCTTTCTTGGTCCAGGAACTGCTCCCTTTACAAGTATCAGGTTCTTTTCAGCGTCCACTCTTACAACCTCAAGATTTTGAACAGTAACTCTCTCGTTACCCATTCTACCCATCATTCTGTGTCCCTTGAATACTCTTCCGGGATAGGTACCTGCTGACATACCTCCAGGCATTCTATGGAACTTGGAACCGTGAGTCTCTCTACCTCTTCCGAAGCCGTGTCTCTTAATAACTCCAGCTGTTCCTTTTCCCTTTGAGGTTCCGGTCACATCGATCATGTCTCCCTCGGAAAATACGTCTACCTTTATTTCCTGCCCTATTTCAAACTCATCAGGATTCTCAACCGTGAATTCTCTAAGGAACTTTCTGTAAGCAACATTAGCTTTGTCAAAGTGTCCCTTAGCAGGCTTCGTCATTCTCTTTTCCTTGACGTCGCCAAATCCAACCTGAATCGCATTGTATCCATCTTTCTCCACTGTCTTCTTTTGAACTACGAACAACGGACCAGCTTCGATAACAGTTACTGGAACCAATGTTCCGTCTTGTTTGAAAATTTGAGTCATACCAACTTTTTTGCCCAACATGTTTTTCATTGCTTTACACCTCCGACTTTATAGCGGATTGCCTATTTGGCAATCATATAAATTATTATAGTTTTATTTCTATGTCTACTCCTGCAGGCAGATTCAGCTTCATTAGCGAATCGACCGTCTTTTGATTCGGGTTGAGTATATCGATCAGTCTCTTATGAGTCCTTTGCTCGAATTGCTCTCTGGAATCCTTGTACTTATGAACCGCTCTAAGGATTGTGATTATTTCCTTTTCTGTCGGCAATGGAACTGGACCTGATACGGAAGCTCCTGTTCTTTTAGCAGTCTCAACGATTCTTTGTGCTGATGAATCCAGCAATTCGTGATCGTAAGCCTTCAACCTGATTCTGATTTTTTGCTTGTTTGACATTTAATTTCCCTCCTTCTATCGCATGTTGATGCTCTACATGCGACTTGAGACACCGATACACCCTCCCGGGTGTTTTCTATTTTTTTTAAAATTTACGGATCTCAGTCGCCCGATTTATAACCGGACATTCTCAGCAAAAATTACCTGCAAATGCAGCAACCTTTTGCCTCATCGCAATGTCTAAATCAAAACACTAATATAGTTTACATCAAAACATAGCAAAACACAAGTATTTTTTACCGTTTTGCATTGAAAATTCTATGTTTTTTCTTCGACTTTAACGACACTGAAAGAAGGAGCAGAACTCCTTCTTTCAAGTATCGCAATTATGCTTTAATCTTATTCGTAAACCTTAGTTACAACGCCTGCTCCAACTGTCCTTCCGCCTTCTCTTATAGCGAATCTCAAGCCTTCCTCCATTGCGATCGGTGTAAT
>CAZHLQ010000400.1:0-1500 GCA_964533235.1 uncultured Gudongella sp.
CTTCTAAATACTTCAGGAAACGCGCCTGATAAATAGACGTGATAGGGCCTAAACCCATAGATACGGTCGGGAACTGCCAGAATTCAGGCATTAATTTAGGGTGTGGGTATGAAGATAAACCTTCGCCACCGACTTCCTGACGGAAGTTATCCAGCTGATCGGCGGTTAAACGGCCTTCAACAAAAGCACGGGCGTAAATGCCAGGAGAAATATGGCCCTGGTAATAGACTAAATCGCCGCCGTCTTTTTCATTCGGCGCACGGAAGAAGTGGTTAAAACAAGTTTCGTAAAACGCAGCAGAAGACTGGTAAGACGCCATATGGCCACCTAAATCCAGCTCTTTTTTCGAAGCGCGCAGCACTATCATAATAGCGTTCCAGCGGATCACAGAGCGGATACGTTTTTCCAGATTAACATCACCCGGATACGCAGGTTCCTGCTGCGGTGGAATGGTATTGATGTAATTGGTGGTCACACCTGTAGGCATATCCACGCCGTCCAGACGGGCCTGTTCCAGCACTTGTTCTAACAGGAACTGAGCGCGCTCTACCCCTTCGGTACGAACTACAGATTCTAGAGCCTCTAACCATTCTTTGGTTTCGAGCGCGTCGATGTCAATCTTATTGACTTCAGACATATCAAAGTTTCCTCAATCAGTTCCACGCCAGAGAGCGGAACATTAACAGTTAAAAAGTATGCTTACGCTCATTCGCTCTGTTGAGAACGTCTGAGCGAGCGTTCAATGCGTGAGCGCTCCCGGTCAGCTTCCAGCAATGCCTCTTCGATAAAGGCTAAATGGCTGTTGCTGGCTTGCCGGGCTTGCTCCGGCTCGCCATTGATCACCGCTTGCATCAGGCGATGCCTGTGCGAATTCAGCTGGCTCACTATGCCTTCTTTTTCCCGCAAAACTTCAAGGTTTAACTTGATGTTTTGCTCCACCAGCGGCGTTAAGCCGCGCACCAAATGCAAAAGCACCACATTGTGTGATGCCTCTGCAACCGCCGAATAAAACTGGCCTACCGACCGCGCTTCAGCGTCTAAATCCTGTTGCTGCTGGGCAGCACAAATTTCTTCATACCGCTGTTTAATTAACTCATAGTCGGCTTGAGTACCACGTAAAGCTGCGTAATACGCGCAAATGCCTTCGAGCGCGTGGCGAAATTCCAACAAATCAAATTGCGATTCCGGATGACGGCTAATCAACGCGAATAATGGATCGGTAAGCCCTACTGCCAGATTTTCACAGACATAAGTACCACCGCCCTGACGGCGACTGACTAAACCTTTGGCTTCGAGTTTCTGAATAGCTTCACGTAAAGATGGACGGGAGACATCAAACTGCAGCGCCAGTTCACGTTCAGGCGGTAACTTTTGACCAGGCGTAAAGGTACCTTCCAGCAGCATATGTTCCAGTTGCTGGACTATTTGATCAGATAATTTAGCCGGTTTGATTCTCAGACTGGACATAATCGCCTTGATAGTGAATCGGGTTATTTGTTT
>CAZHLQ010000401.1:0-4943 GCA_964533235.1 uncultured Gudongella sp.
CGGTAGGGGTTATGTATCTAGGCAACCTGGTTGAGTATGCAGACAAGGACTCAATATTTAGTAATCCGCTGCACCCATACACACAGGCGCTGTTCAGCGCCATACCTGTACCGGATCCGGACTTCAAGGCAGAGAGGATCATCCTTGAGGGAAGCATTCCTTCACCTGCAAATCCACCATCAGGGTGCAAGTTTCACACAAGGTGCAGGTTTGCAATGGATATATGCAGCAGAGATGTACCACTGATGCAGGAGATAGAAGAGGGGCATAAGGTGGCTTGCCACTTGTATAATAAGGAGTAATTCGTATGAAAAAGAACTTCGAGGACGACGGCAGGGTAGTCGCCGACATGAATTTTGAAGGGGCACCCTGGTATGTGAAGGAGAAAAAGGAGCCAGCGGGGCAATTTGTCGGCGACAATGAGCCTATGAGCAAAAGAGAACTGTTCTCACTGATGAAATACGCAGTTGGAGCAGGTCTCGCTATTGCCCTTGTGTTCGTCTTTGCCTTTTTCCTGTTCATCATGTTCTCCTTGAAGATCTGGTTGAATTAGGGACATTGGGGACGGTTTAATGACCTAACAGAAATCTTTGATTTCGTCGTAGGTCAGATGCGGCGAATTCCAAATCTTTGATTTGGCTAAAGAAGCCGCCTTTTTGGCCAACGTCCTTTAAGAAATTTCAAACTTAGAGGTATTAGTATGGATGATAAAGATAAACTAAAAAGATTTGAAAAGCATCTTGTGAAATGTCCTCATTGCGGCAAAGATGTCCTCGACCACATGAAGGAGTGTCCATTTTGCAATGGTGAGCTGGAGGGCAGCAGCTATGGTGGGATCGATCCCGTATCTAAGAAGAGAATCAGAACTGTTTTGACAGTGGTCTTCATAGCAGCTGCCATACTAATATATCTGATCAAATTCATATCATGAAACTGAGACCGTTTGGGAATCCAAGCGGTCTTTTATTTGGAATTTTGTTAGATGGGTATAATATCGTGGAATGGAGAAACCTAATCGACAGACAGGGAGGAAAATACAAATGGCAAGTGTAGAAGTAAAGAAACCAGCACCGGATTTTGAGATGAAGGACTTTAAAGGTGATATATTCAAGCTTTCTGCTTATAAAGGAGAGAAAAACATCCTAATCGTACTTAACAGAGGATTTGTTTGACCTTATTGCCAAAAGCATATGATGCAGTTGCATCAAGACTACAGCCAATTTGTCGATAGAGATACTATTATTGTGGCGATTGGCCCGGAGAATGCTGCAAGCTTTGAAAAATATTGGAAGAATAATGAACTTGAATTCTATGGTATCCCAGACCCAAATCATGAGGTATTGAAGCTCTATGGGCAAAAGGTCAACCTGTTTAAGCTGGGCAGAATGCCTGCACAAATGCTTGTGGACAAAGAAGGCATGCTGCGATATGTGCATTATGGCCACTCAATGCAGGACATACCTGAGAATTATGAGATACTAGGGTTAATAGATTCACTTAAAGACATTAGGGATACCGGGGACGGTTCTTTTATTGAAAAATAAACATTTATATTAATATAATATTTTGAAAATAACAGATTTGTGGTAATATTGGGTTGAGGTGATACTAGTGCCGAGACAAAAAAGACAGGAAAGCCCCACTGGCTATTATCATATTATGATGAGGGGCATCAATAAGGAAATGATCTTTAGAAGAGATGAGTTCAAGAGGGCTTTCATGGAAATATTGTCCAGGAAGCTGGAGGAGTCTGAAGCTGAAATAGTTGCATATTGTATTATGGATAACCATGTCCATCTTGTTATGCAAGGAGAAATATCTGAGATTGGCACCCTGCTTAAACGAGTTAACACAGCATTTGCGATGAAGCTTAACAGCAGGATGGATAGGGTGGGCCATGTTTTCCAGGATCGGTATAAGTCCCAGGAGGTGTTGAGTGACGAGCATCTTCTTCAGGTTGTAAGGTATGTACACAACAACCCTGTAAATGCAGGCATGGTCAAGGATTGCAGTGGATATTTATGGAGCAGCTATAATGGATATTTCTCAGGCAACCTTGGGATTGTTGCACAGAATCAATATGATTTGATACTGGAGCTATCCGGAAGCATTGAATCATTCAAGGCCTTTCACAAGCTGGAAGATGAAGGCGAGTACCTTGATACCAAGGAAGAAATGGAACAATTGAAATATATAAAGGCACAAAGGATAATAAGTGAATTTTGTGAACGCAAAGGTATTACCGATGTAAGGCAGCTTACTCGAAAACCGGATTTAATGGATTCTTTGATCGATACCATGATCGAAAAATCAAAGCTTTCTCTAAGAAAGATAGCTGAGATGCTTGAGATAAACAAAAATATAGTTCATCAAGCGACCAAGAACAAAGATTAGGGACACCGGGGACGGTTCTTTTTGTCCCAGAATCGGGACAAAAAGAACCGTCCCCAATGTCCTCCTCAGGAGGCACAGGAGGCACTTAGGAATGTTTTTTATTGCAGGGGTTTACCCCAAATCATATACATACGAATACAATCGGGCTGAGATATGTTCATCCTGCGGTAAGTACGGGAGATATACGGTTCAAGGTCATTGCAATGTATTTAGCTTTTTCTTCATCCCATTATTCAAGTGGGGTTGGAAGTACACTGTGACAAAGTCCTGCTGCAACCAGGTCTGCATGCTGGACAAGGAGCTGGGAGACAGGCTCCGCAGAGGCGATGACATAACAATAACAGAGCGAGATCTTGATTGCGGGCATGCCCATACAGCCGGCTATACAGGTTGCCCCAGCTGTGGAGCCCATGTGGATCCCCAGCACAATTTCTGTCCAAATTGCGGTCAAAAGCTATAACCCAGGACAAAAAGGCGGCTACTTTAGCCAAAGAAGACACAAGGGACGGTTCCTTTTGTCTCGAAATATTACAAAAAAGAAATAAATTGGGACAAAAAGAACCGTCCCCATTGTCCCTGAAAGGAAGGTGTAAGTGGATGTTTAATAGAAGAGAGAGCCCACTGAGGTTCATTTCGAGGTTTTCTGTAATACATACCTTGACCTACACGATCTTTGGTATAATCTTCATGCTCCTAAGTGACTACTTTACATACTTTGAAAGTGATGAGATCATGAGCCTCGTCATGAAGCCTGCCGACGCACTTACGGTGAGGCTGGCGGTGCCAGCACAGCTTATTCGAGGTGCTATCCTTGGCTCAGCAATTTACCCATTCAGGAGTAATATAATAAAAGAAGAATTTGGATGGCTCAAGCTGGCATGGCTTATGTTTGCCCTGACTGCAATAGGTGCCGTAATTACTGGTCCTGGCTCGATAGAAGGGATCCTGTACACAAACTTTCCATTTGACCCTCTTACTGGTTATCCTGAGATCATTCTCCAGATACTGGCGTTCTCGATCATATTCGTATGGTGGTCAAATCGTAAAAACAAATAGATGATTGTAAATTTTTTTTGGCAATTGGGCTTTCATATGGTAGAATGAACGTTAGGGAATTTATTGTTCTACTTTCAAATATTTAAGGAGCGATCACTTTGATTATCGAGCATTTTCTTGAGTATGTAGTACCATACATCACAAGCTCTCTTGAGCTTATAGGGGTTGCGATCATAGCTATTGCAGCTGCAAGAGGTCTTGTTCAGTTCTTCAGGAATGGATTTGACTTCAGAGGAGACGACGTATCAATAGACTTTGCAAAAGCCATGGCACTTAGCCTTGAATTCAAACTGGCTGCCGAGATCATTAAAACCGTTGTAATCAGGACCATCGACGAGTTTGTAATTCTTGCTTCGGTTGCTATACTAAGGGTAGTACTTTCATTCGTCCTTCATTGGGAGCTTAAGACTGGAGCTAAAAACATCGATACTTACTGTCCTGACCCGGCAGACCTTGCTATCGATCCTGCAGAAATAGTCATTGCACCTAAGGAAGCTACAAAGGCCGGACATTGATTTTAAGCGTTAAAGCCGCATAGCGCCTGGAATTTTCCACTAAAACATAGTGGAATTTTTCTATATATAGTATATAATGTAAACAAAGATATTATACAAGGAGTGATCAAATGAAAAAGCTTATGACCGGGAACGAAGCGATCGCAAGAGGCGCTTACGAAGCCGGATGCTTAGTTGCCGCAGCATACCCAGGAACGCCTTCGACTGAGATCCTTGAAAACGTTTCCACATACCCTGAGATCTATTCAGAATGGTCTACGAACGAAAAGGTAGCAGTTGAGGTAGCAGCAGGAGCATCCATAGCTGGAGCAAGATCTATGGCTGCAATGAAGCACGTTGGATTAAACGTTGCTGCAGATCCACTTTTTTCCTTTGCATATGAAGGAGTTAACGGTGGCTGCGTAATCATCACAGCTGACGAGCCAGGAATGCACAGCTCACAAACCGAGCAAGACAACAGACTATATGCTCAGGCAGCAAAAATTGCCATGGTAGAGCCCTCAGACAGCCAGGAGTGCAAGGACTTCATGAAGGAAGCCTTCGAAATATCCGAGAAGTTCGACACAGTAGTTCTCTTCAAGGTAACAACAAGGATCTGCCACAGTAAGGGAGCAGTTGAGCTGTTGGACAGACAAGAGGTAGGCATTAAGGAATACACAAAAAATATAAAGAAATACATAATGGTACCTGCTCACTCAAGAGTCAAGCACATAGAGATGGAAACCGAAAGGATCCCCCGATTAAGAGAATTCTCAAACACTACCGAAATGAACAGGATTGAATGGAACGATAGAAAGATAGGCATCGTGACCTCAGGTGCAAGCTATGTCCATGCTAAAGAGGTATTTGGAGATACAGTATCATACCTTAAGGTTGGCTTCAGATGGCCACTTCCTGATCAGAAGATGAAGGAGTTTGCAGCAGGCGACGAGAAGGTATATGATATTGAAGAAAACGAGCCATACATGGAGAACTACA
>CAZHLQ010000402.1:0-1824 GCA_964533235.1 uncultured Gudongella sp.
AAGTTTACTAAAGGAGAGAACAATGAGTACACTACAACTTGCAACTATTATTGCCACTGTGTTAGCCAGTGGCATTTTGATTGGGTATAACTTAGAAGACATTTTGGACTGTTTCAGACCGACGCCAAGACCAAAATATAAGCGAGTAAGCTATTATGAAGGGATCAAAATGCTGAGGGAAGGCAAAGCTGATAAGATGACTGAATACCGAGGCTCTCATTTTTACATTTCGCTTGACAGCACGGGCACTCCAGGATGGTATGTTTTCAATGGATATGCCCATACTGGTTGGGATTACAGCAAGACGTTTAGAGCTGTCAATGAAGATGATAAAAGTCAAATGTTTTATGTTTTAATGGGAGAGAATAATGGAAAACAATAGTAAGATATCCGAATCATTGGAACACGTCAAATCAATCGCTTCCCTGCGAATCGAGGTATCAGAGCTTACTGCAAAGCTATACGAAGCTGATAAAGAGATTGCGAGACTTCGGGTAGAAAATAAGGCTTTGGCTGAGATCAATGAGAGGCTCAGATCAGACAACGAGAGCCTGATTGAGCAGGTGAATTATGCGAATCAGCAAGCACGATAAGAATTTAGTGCAGCTATTGATGATAGCTGAGGTTCTCACTAAATCAATTACTGAAGAATTATCAAGGCTTGAAGCCTCTGCTCCGAGCGATAAGTCCGCAGACTATGAGCAGATCAAATCAGTGATAGTGCCGTTACACGATGCGCTTGTTAGCCTGAACGATGCAATGACTGATCAAGTTCACGTGGTAATGACGGATGAGGATCAGTCGCTATTGATTGACTCGGTGCTGTCAATATGTCTATTGCTTGAAACGCAGAACCCGAAGCGGATCGCTAAAATTATGCGTGAGGTCGGGATAACGCAACGGGATATAGTTGAGAACTATTTAGGAGATGGAAAATGAACATTCGCCTCATCCCAGTCACAAAATCATTCAGCAAAATGGAGTATGCGAAAGCGTGGCTTAAAAAGTGTCCAGAAATAAGACGGCACGGATCAAGAGTATTTATCCAGAAGCTACGTTCTTTCAATGAGTTCATTGTCTGGAGAACAATTACTGATTACGATCTCGATGAGAACCTGCTAACGTTTGAAAATAGGGGCGGAGGAATTTATCACTGCTCCATTGAGCAACACTACCGCAAGCTAATAAAAAACCTGAAAGACCTAAAAGAAAGGTCTGAAATTTTTGTGGAGGCTTAATGCCCCATATAATTCCAAGCATTTACAACGTATCGGAGTTCGAGGATGCTACAGTCGAACAGATTGTGGAAAAACTCCGTTATGACTATTTAGAACCTATCCAGAAAATAAGAAATGCAAAGCCAGACCAGCAAAAGCGTATGAAAACAGGACTTCCAGCATTTACCTTAGCAAACTTCTTGGATAGAATAGATAATGATAACTTCGTATCTACGGAGTATCTTATCTATGACGTTGACAATCTATCGACTACAGAGTTAATGAGCCTAAAAGACCGCACCAGAAAATTCTCTGCATTCGTTTTTGAAACGCCGAGAGGAAAGGGATTAAAGTTCGTTATCAAGATGGCGAAACCGCTGGATAAGCTTAATTATGATGCAAACTACCTGCATTATATGGACTATTTCACTGACACACTAAACGTAGAAGTAGATAGAGCGTACAGGTCTAAGCATACGTTCTTCTCACACGATGCGGAGTGCAAGCTACTTGACGCAACTCCGTTCCCGGTAATAGATACGGTGAAGGCACGGATGGTTGCAGACGTTGACACTGAGGTTGATCTAAAGCCAGAGGTGATAGACGT
>CAZHLQ010000403.1:0-1873 GCA_964533235.1 uncultured Gudongella sp.
TTCCAGCAAGAACCAGATTTATCCAGATAAGATACCTCGAAAACACTGCATCATTAAGCCATACCACATCAATTTCAGTGCTTCTTAATCCGCTTAAGAGATCGAAGTTGAATATAACCAGAAAAATTATCGCAAAAGCTGATTCAAGTATTAGGTCGATAAGCTTGACCTTTTCACTTTCATCTGGTGCCTTTTCCAGGTCTTTTGTACTCCACTTTTCATCTTTGAAGTTCTCTTTTTCAGGAGCGAATCGATACAGAGCTGCGAATATTATTGTGACAGTACCTACGACTCCGACTCCAGCCTGCCAAACTCCCGCGAGGAGCTTAAGGATGAATTCAGGGAGCTGACCAAAATCATTAAAGGAAATTATTAACGAAACCCCGATTCCGATGGATACTCCAAATACCGCAAGCTTTACGACTAAATAATAAATATCAAGGTACGGAGGACCAATAAGGCACCTGGGTCTATCAAGATAGCCCTCTGCCACCTTCTTGGGATTGCCAAGAAAAAGCAATGCAACTTCAATTTCATTTTCACTATACTCCCTATTTCCATAGTTCTCTTCAAGATAATCATATATATTGGCCTCAACATCCTTTAATACCTCTGTACGTTGAGCTGGGGGGAGATAATTTCCAACTGCATACAAATAATCCTTAATCATTTCAAACCTCCTGTAAGCTTTGACATCGATTCAGTCAGCTTGTTCCATTCGGTGATAAGGGCATCTCTGACCTCAGAGCCCATCTTGCTGATTTTGTAATAGCGACGAGGCCGGTTCTCCTCGACCTCCCAAATTGAATCAAGCAGTCCCTGTTTTTCAAGCCTTCGAAGCAATGGATATAGTGTGTTTTGGTCTACTATAACCCCCATGTCACCCAGAGATTGTATTAGAGAATAGCCATATTGAGGTTTATCCATTCTTGTCAGTACAGCCAGTATCAACGTACCTCTTCTCATTTCTTGTTGTATGTTTTGTAGTATAGCGTCAAGGTCACTCATAAGATCAACTCCTTTGATTACATTATAATGTGTGACACACAGTATTGTCAATATAAATTATTATACTTGTAATAATATATTTTCATTACTCAATAATTAAGCAGAGGGAGTTTAGTTGGAAGCATTTAGTAGAATATATATAGCATGAAGGAGGGAGAAAAATGACTGATGGTAAAATAAGAACGGAAATCATTTTGGAGAGGATAGTAAAGGAGACATCTGAGATCTATTCATTCATATTTAAAATACCTGAAGATTTAACCTGGACCCCAGGTCAGCACGGAATATTCAGGTACCGGGACAGACAGCTTGAGGAGGACAAGGGATTCAGGATATTCAGTATCGCTTCTGTTATGACCGAAGGAATCATGATGTTCTCAACCAGGATAACACCTGAATCCACAGACTTTAAACAACAGCTTCTGACTTTGAATCAAGGAGAAGTAATGACAGTAGAGGGTGTAAACGGTAAATTTAAAATTCCTGACTACGACAAAAAAGCCTGCATCATGGCTGGAGGTATTGGAGTAACTCCAGTCCGTGCGCTGGTAAAGCAGATGGAAACGGAGGAAATATCACCAGCTGGAGTTACTGTTCTGTACTCTGACGATAGAGGTGAATTTGCTTATGAAGAAGAATTAAGGAAGGCTGGAGATACGATCAATGGTCTTGAGGTCGTACTTATTTCCGACAGAAATATTTTTGTTCAGAAGATCGAGGAGTACACCAGAAATAATGGGAATGTCTCTGCTTATCTTATATCAGGAACTCCGGGTATGAATGCCTTTATAACTGAGAAGCTTACCAAAGAAGGGATCGATAAGTCAAATATAATAACAGATGTATTCATAGGGTACGAATAAAG
>CAZHLQ010000404.1:0-10885 GCA_964533235.1 uncultured Gudongella sp.
GATTGTGATCCTATTATTTATTTTAACCTTTGGAATTATATTTTTTATTTTTTCTTCCTGGATCATGAAGAAAGGCCAGAACATAGCAAGGTTGATAGAAGCGGAGCTTCAAAAGTTCTCGATCCAAAACATAGCACTTGGGGCTGTGGGGTTGATAATCGGACTTATAATAGCGTACCTGCTTAGTCAGCCCCTTTACAGGATCAGCATTCCTTATGTGGGAGTTATTGCATCAATAATTCTGTATGGATTGTTTGGATACCTCGGGATAAAGATACCCACGAGAAATATCGATGATATAACTACTTCTCTGGGGAATTTTGCAGGGAATGTTACAAGTGGGAGAAAGAGCTCGAAGGATAAGCCGAAGGCAGGCAGATCCTGTCCGAAGATCCTGGATACCAGCGTAATTATCGATGGAAGGATCGCAGATATTGTAAAGACTGGATTTATTGAAGGGCCGCTTATTATTCCTGAATTCGTCCTGGAGGAGCTGCAGCACATAGCTGACGCTTCAGACGGATTAAAAAGAAATAGGGGCAGGAGAGGTCTGGATATCCTTAACAGGATCCAAAATGAGCTCGATACCGAGATCATTATACACGATAAAAAGTTCGATGACATAGCGGAAGTCGATTCCAAGCTTCTTAAGTTGACCCAAATGCTGAAGGGAAAGATAATAACCAACGACTATAACCTTAACAAGGTTGCTGAAGTCCAAAGGATAGAGGTTCTTAACATAAATGAGTTGGCTAATGCTGTTAAGCCTGTGGTCTTGCCTGGCGAAGAAATGGTCGTTCAGGTAGTTAAGGACGGTAAGGAATCCGGTCAGGGATTAGCCTATCTTGACGATGGTACTATGATCGTCGTAGAAAGCGGAAAGAGGTACATTGGAGAGACAATAGACGTCATCGTAACGTCGGTGCTTCAGACCTCTGCTGGCAGGATGATCTTCGCAAAGCCAAAGGCTTTGACTGATAAAGTTATATAGGTTGTTTTCATGTCAGTGCGTGGGGTGAAGGAATGTACAAAGGTAATTATGTATCGGTAATAATTGCAGCTGCAGGTATGAGCAACAGGATGGGAAGCAAGATAAACAAGCAATTTATTGTAATCGACAACAAACCCATATTAGCTCATACTATTGAGAAGTTTGAACAGTGCAGGTATATCGACGAAATAATAGTAGTGACTAAGGAAAATGAAGTTGAATACTGTCGCAAGGAGATAGTTAAAAAATACGGCTTCAGGAAAGTCTCCAGTATCATAAAGGGAGGCAGGGAAAGACAGGATTCAGTTTATAACGGAATTATGGCCCTTAATGAGAAGGCGGATATTATCCTGACTCACGATGGAGCACGGCCATTTGTCAGACAGGAATCTATAATCAAGGGTATCAAGGGAGCTCTTGAGCTTGGAGCGTGCGTTATTGGTGTGCCTTTAAAGGATACCATCAAGGTTGTTGACGATGCTGATGTGGTCCATCACACGCCAAACAGAGCACTGTTATGGGCAGCACAGACTCCCCAGTGCTTTAAGGCCAAGCTCCTTAAAGAGGGTTATGAGTATGCTATAGCAGAGGGCATTCTTGGAACGGATGACAGCTCCCTGGTAGAAAAGAAGGGGTACCCGGTGACTATGCTTATGGGAAGCTATGACAACATCAAGATAACTACTCCAGAGGATTTAATCGTAGCTGAGCTTATTGCAGCTGGCAAATACACTGGAACAATGAATTCAGAAGTCTTTTAGGAGGAAAACATGAGGATAGGAATAGGCTATGACGTACACCAGCTTGTCAGTGATAGAGATCTGATATTGGGTGGAGTAAGAATAGATCATGAAAAGGGTCTTTTGGGACACTCTGATGCGGATGTTTTGGTACACAGCCTCATGGATGCAATGCTGGGTGCAATGGCCGAGGGAGACATTGGCAAGCACTTTCCTGACACAGATCAAAGCTACAAGGGTATATCCAGTCTTTTACTTTTAGACAGAGTGAAAGCATTGATGCACTCTAAGGGCTATAGATTAGTGAATGCAGATTGCGTGATAACTGCACAAAGACCAAAGCTGGCACCACACATAGATATGATGAGAGAAAACATCGCCCGTGTGCTTGAAACCTCACCGGATAATATCGGGATCAAAGCAACTACTACCGAATGGCTTGGATTTGAAGGCAGAGAGGAAGGAATATCAGCCCAGGCGGTATGTCTTATAGAAAAAATGGATTGACAATAAGTACGCGTTTGTGTAAACTTATCAATATTAACGAAGAAGGGGAATAGTAGCGATTTAATGGTCCAAGAGAGGAGATCCAAGGCTGAGAGATCTCTGACCCTCTGTTTCGCAAACCCGTCCCGGAGTATCTGGAGCACCAGACGCAAGGCAGCGTTATAGCCATAAAGTGAACCCTTGTGGTTTATAAGAGTGGTACCGCGGAACCTACCCTTCGTCTCTTGCTGAGATGGAGGGTTTTTTGTTAGCTGAAAAATATATCGACGAGGTGAATTTAATGAGAATGTCAAAGATGTACATGCCAACCCTTAGAGAGGTCCCTTCAGAGGCTGAGATTCCAAGTCATCAGCTGCTATTAAGGGCAGGTATGATAAGAAAGCTTGTAAGTGGGGTATACTCATACCTGCCACTTGGCTACAGGTCAATAAGGAAGGTCGAGCAGGTCGTAAGGGAAGAGATGGACAAGGCAGGCTCTCAGGAGCTTCTGATGTCGGCTATCCAACCAAGGGAGCTTTGGGAAGCATCGGGAAGATGGGCAAATTTTGGACCTGAAATGTGGAGACTGAAGGACAGAAACGACAGAGAGTTCTGCCTTGGACCTACCCACGAGGAGTATTTCACTGATCTTATCAAAGACGAGATCAAGTCCTATAAGCAGCTTCCATTGAATCTTTACCAGATCCAGACGAAATACAGGGATGAGAAAAGACCAAGGTTCGGACTTATGAGATGTCGTGAGTTCATCATGAAGGATGCTTACAGCTTTGATATTGATGAAGACGGTATGAAGGCAGCCTACCAAATCATGTGGGATGCATATGATGATATATTTAAGAGACTGATGCTTGACTATAAGGTGGTTCAGGGAGACACAGGAGCAATGGGTGGAAAGGTTTCTCACGAATTCATTGCCATGAGTGACGTTGGAGAGGGAGTAATAGCATATTGCGACCACTGCGACTTTGCAGCAACTGATGAGAAATCACAGGTGGTGTACAATGTTCCGGAACACAGCAAGACTCTTCTTCAGATGGAGAAGGTTAAGACACCGGAGGTCAAGACGATAGATGCCTTGGTTGAATTTTTCGGAACAGAGAAGTATGTTTTCGGGAAATCGCTGGTGTTTTCTGCTCAGGGCAAACCAGTAGTGGTTATGATTCCAGGCGATAGAGAGCTTAACGAAACAAAGCTTGCGAATTTCCTTGGAATAGCAGGACATGAGCTTGAAATGGCAGATGAAGAAATGATAATTTCCATAACAGGAGCTAACAAGGGCTTTACTGGTCCAATTGGACTTAAATCAGGAACCAGACTTATCGTCGACAAAAGGATCACAGAGATCACCAATCTGGTGGTCGGTGGCAATGAAACTGACTACCACATAAAAAATGTTAACTTTGAAAGGGACTTTACCGGAGAGGTCGCTGAGGACCTACTGATGGTAGTCGAGGGCGACAGCTGTCCGACCTGTGGAGAAGCGCTTAAAATGGCAAGAGGTATCGAGGTAGGGAATATATTCCAGCTGGGTACTAAGTACAGCACAAGCCTTGGAGCGACATTCCTTGATGTCAATGGTAAGGAGAAGCCATTTGTAATGGGGAGCTATGGTGTTGGTGTTTCCAGGACCGTGGCTGCAGTAGTCGAGCAATACCACGATGAAAAAGGAATAAAGTGGCCTTTAGTCATCGCTCCGTATCAAGCGATCATAACTGTTGTAAATTCAAAGAATGAGGAGCAAGCTGAGCTTGGAGAAAAACTGTATTCGATGCTTTCGTCCTGGGGTGTAGAGACCCTTCTTGACGACAGGAATGAAAGAGTTGGCGTTAAGTTCAACGATAGAGACCTTATCGGCATACCAGTTCAAATAACCGTTGGAAAAAGAGCTGCTGAGGGTGTTGTGGAATTTTCACTTAGAAAATATGAAGCTAAGGAAGAGGTTTCTATAGATGAGCTTAGGGAAAGGATTTCAGGTGCATTTGAGGAAGAAGGCCTGAAGCTGTAGGTAAAATCATGGTCAAGATTACTTTTGGAGGTGCAGTCAATGAGTGAAATCAGAGTGAGATTTGCCCCAAGTCCTACGGGATATCTTCATATCGGTGGATTGAGGACCGCTCTTTATAACTATTTGTTTTCTAAGAAGAACGGTGGGAAATTTGTTTTAAGGATCGAGGACACCGATCAGACTCGTCTGGTCGAGGGTGCCATAGAAAACCTTATCCAGTCTCTTGAGTGGGCAGGCGTGAAGTACGACGAAGGTGTATTCATAGAGGATGGTCATGTAGTTGAAAGAGGAGACTACGGACCCTATATCCAGTCTAGGAGACTTCACATCTACAGAAAGTACGTTGAGGAGCTTCTGGAAATGGGTCATGCATACTATTGCTTCTGTTCCAAGGAAAGGCTTGAAGCGGTAAGAGAAGAGCAAAAGGTAAAGGGAATGGTACCAAAGTACGACGGCTTTTGCAGGAATATTTCTCTTGAGGATGCGAGAAAGAGAGTAGCTGCTGGTGAGGAGCATGTGGTAAGGCTTAAGCTTCCTTATAACAAGGACATTCATTTCCATGACCTTGTAAGAGGCGATATCACTATCAACACCAACGATATCGACGATCAGGTGTTGCTGAAATCTGACGGTTATCCTACCTATCATATGGCGGTGGTGGTCGATGATCAGCTGATGGGGATAACGCATATAGTAAGAGGAGAGGAATGGCTTCCATCAACACCTAAGCATATTTATCTGTATGAGGCATTTGGATGGGAGAAGCCTACCTATGTTCATCTTCCAACTGTTTTGAACAAGGAGAGGAAGAAGCTGTCAAAGAGACATGGGGACGTATCTGTCGACGATTTTCGGACAAAGGGATACCTTCCAGAGGGACTTGTAAACTATCTGGCTCTTGTTGGATGGAGTCCTGACGATAACGAAGAGATCCTTTCCATGGAGGACATGGTTGAGAAATTTTCCTTCGAGAGAGTATCGAAAACCGGTGGAATATTTGATAAGGATAAGCTTGATTGGGTCAATGGGCACTATATAAGAAGCAAATCCATAGATGAGATAAGAGCTCTTAGCGTACCATATCTGATGGAAGCAGGTCTTGTTGATGAGGACTTTGTAAGGGATAATGAGCAGTGGTTAAATATTCTTGTTGACACGGTCAGAGAGGGAATGTCAACTTTATCAGAGCTTCCTGAAAAGGTAGGATTTATATTCAAGGATGAGCTTGAAATTGAAGAAGAGGCTTATTCAGAGCATCTTGACAACGAAAATGCACCTGTCCTTATGAATGCTATCAAGGAGGAGCTCTCAAAGATAGAGCATATCGACATGGATTTTGCCAAGGGTTTCATGAAGCTGATCCAGAGCTCAACGGGGATAAAGGGCAAAAATCTATTCATGCCTGTCAGAGTAGCATTGACTGGGAGTGCCCATGGACCAGAGCTTGTAAACGTGCTGTACCTTCTGGGCAAAGATAAGATAATATCAAGGGCAGAAGCCATACTCCGCAGGTAGGGCAGCTATTGAAATAAGCATCTCAATCGTGTAAAATGGACTTGATGGCAGGAGATGCTTTTAACTACGATTAATTACAAAAATCGTCTCCGGTAGTACGAGACGATTTTTGCTTTAAACCAGATCAGGAGGTAAGCCGATGAAACTGTACAATTCACTTACAAGAAGGAAAGAGGAATTCGTCCCTGTGGTAGAGGGTCAGGTATCGATGTACAATTGCGGACCTACTGTCTATAACTTTATCCACGTTGGGAATGCAAGACCATTGGTCACGTTTGATACTTTGAGAAGATTTTTCATATACAGAGGCTACGACGTAAAATTTGTGGTAAATTTCACTGATATCGACGACAAGCTGATAAACAAGGCGAACGAGGAGAACATAACTGTGAAAGAGGTTGCAGACAGGTATATCGCAGCCTTCAAGGAGGATGCTCAAGGCCTCAATATCTACGACTACAACACTGTGCACCCTAAAGCAACGGATTACATTTCCCAAATGATCCAGTTTATTCTGGAGTTGGAGAAAAAGGGTGCTGCATATGCTGTAGACGGAAATGTTTATTTCAGCATAGAAAGTGCCAAGGATTATGGTAAGCTAAGCAAGAAAAATATCGATGAGCTTCAAAGCGGGGCAAGGATCGAAATAAATGAGGATAAGAGAAATCCACTTGATTTTGTGCTATGGAAAAAGGAAAAGCCAGGTGAGCCTTCGTGGGACAGTCCATGGGGCAAGGGAAGACCAGGCTGGCATATTGAGTGCTCAGTTATGGCAAAGGTACTGCTTGGTGAGACCATCGACATCCATTCAGGCGGTGAGGATCTCCAGTTCCCACACCACGAGAATGAGATCGCTCAGTCAGAGACTTTGTCAGGCAAGCCATTTGCCAACTATTGGCTCCATAACGGAATGCTGTTTGTTGACAATCAGAAAATGTCTAAATCCCTGGGAAATTTCTTTACTATAAAGGAGATCCATCAGGAGTATGATCTGGAGGTACTTAGGTTCTTCCTTCTTTCGGCTCATTACAGAACTCCAATAAACTTCAGCAGAGAGGTCATGGATCAGAACAAAAATGGTCTGGAGAGGCTTTACAATGCCAAAAAGCACCTTGAATACTGCCTTGAAAGGTCAACAAAAAGCAATCTGACTGTTGATGAAGGCTTTAGAGATAGGGTCGATGGCTTCAAAACAAGCTTTATTGAGAGCATGGAGGATGACCTGAACACAGCGGATGCAATATCTTCGGTATTTGAGCTTGTTAAATTTACAAATTCAGAGGTTGATGAAACCACTGGACATAATGAAGTGGAGTATGCTCTAAAAACTCTTTTGGAGCTGGCTAAGGTTTTAGGGATACTCACCAGAACAGATGAAATGCCCGATGATGAGATAATCAAGCTTATTGAGGAGAGAACGGCAGCCAGAGCAAGCAAGGATTTTAAAAGATCGGATGAAATAAGGGACATTCTTAAGGAGAGAGGAATAATCCTTGAGGATACAAAAGACGGTGTAAAATGGAAAAGAGCATAGAGCTTGATGCATTGAATATATTCAGGCAAATGAACCAGTCACTTAGCAAAGAGGACGTGGATATGCTCTCTCCCTTACAGCTTGCCTATATTGGCGACGCCGTGTATGAGCTGTTCGTGAGAACGGTTATACTGAACAGGGACCAGAATTCAAAGCTGCTCCACAAAAAAGCCACCAGCTATGTAAGTGCATCAGCCCAGGCAGAGCTGGTCCACGCACTTGAAGAAAGACTGGAGGAAAAGGAGCGGGAAATGGTCAGAAAGGGAAGAAACGCAAAGACCAATACCTCACCCAAGAACGCTGAACTGATCGACTATAAATATGCAACTGGATTTGAATGCTTGATGGGCTATCTTTACCTTTCGGGAAAGGATGAGAGATTGACCGAAATTTTTGAGGAGATAAAAAAGATCAAGGGATAGGAGGAGACTCAATGAAGGTACAATTACTACGATATACTCCTGATGGCGAGAAGCTGGTCGCCTCAGCTGCAAAGCTTTGCTACTCTCCGGTTGGGATCGATGAGATCGAGCAGGGACAGGATGAAGAGAGGGTCCATAAATTCCTTGACCTATTGATGGATCTGGGACACGAGAGCCCCATCGAGCACGTAAGCTTTACCTTTGGTATAGAGGGCGTATCCAGGACATTGACTCATCAGCTGGTAAGACATAGGATCGCAAGCTACTCACAGCAGTCCCAGAGATATGTAAGACTCGATCAGTTTGAATACATCATACCTCCAAGTATTGAGAAGAACCCAGAGGCACGGGAGCTTTTTATCAAGACGATGAAAAGTGATCAGGCAGCATACGACAGGCTTGTGGAAATCCTTTTTAATGAGCACTATGAGGCGTATCTCGCTCAAGGAAGAAAAGAGAAGGATTCCAGACAGAGAGCCGAAAAGGACGCTATTGAGGATGCCAGATATGTATTCCCGAACGCTTGTGAGACTAAAATCGTAGTTACGATGAATGCCAGAAGCCTCCTGAATTTCTTTGCATTAAGGACCTGTAACAGGGCTCAATGGGAAATAAGAAAACTGGGAATTGAGATGCTAAGAGAAGTTAAAAAGGTTTATCCTACGCTGTTCAAGAATGCCGGGCCTGGTTGTGTGAACGGACCATGTCCTGAGGGAGCTATGACCTGCGGTAAAATAGTGGAAGTAAGAGAGTATTTTGAAAAAATGAATCTAGAGGCTCAGCAAGGGTCTATTAAGTGAAGGAGAATATAATATGAATGAAATGTACGTATCGGGAAGGAATCCAGTTTTGGAGCTATTAAAATCTGAGAAGCAAATCGATAAGCTCTATGTTTTAAAAGGAGATCTCAAGGGTTCAATAACAAAAATCATAGGGATAGCTAAGGATAGGAAGATAGTAGTTCAGCAGGTTGACAAAACAAAGCTGGATTCCATGTCTCAGGGCAATGCCCACCAGGGAGTTGTCGCCTTGGTAACAGGATTTGTTTACTCAAGCCTGGATGATATACTGGCTGTAGCAAAGTCTAGGGGAGAAAAACCATTTGTTGTTATACTTGACGGTATCGAGGACACGCATAATCTGGGAGCGATCATAAGAACAGCAGAATGTGCAGGTGTTCACGGAGTGATAATCCCTAAGAGAAGATCAGCAATGGTGAATCAAACGGTATATAAGAGCTCGGCAGGAGCAGTAGAATTTATGAGGATAGCTCAGGTCAACAATATAGTTCAGGCTATGGAGGAGCTTAAAGCAAAGGGTCTTTGGCTTTATGGGGCAGATGCGGATGCTGCAAAATCCTATTCAGACACTGAAATGAAAGGCTCGATAGGACTGGTCATAGGTGGAGAGGGTAAAGGTCTCTCAAGGCTTGTAAAGGAGAAATGCGATGTTCTTGTAAGTATTCCAATGAAGGGCAAAATATCCTCTCTGAACGCATCAAATGCTACATCTATCCTGATCTACGAGGCAGTGAGACAATCTCATGGCAAGCAATAACAGGAGTAATGAGATCCTTGTAGTAGACGGCTACAATATTGTAAATTCCTGGGACAAGCTTAAGGATATTGCCGCTGTGGATTTTGAACAGGCACGAATAGAGCTTTTAGAAATTCTCTCTGAATACCACCACTACTCAGGTATCAAGACTATAGTAGTCTTCGATGCTCATCTGGTAAAGGGGAGTATCAGAAAGGAAGAGGAGTACAAGGGTATCACGGTGGTATACACAAAGGAAAACGAGCTGGCGGATCACTATATTGAAAAAATGCTGGACGAGTTTGGAAGGATCAAGAGAATAAGAGTTGCAACATCAGACAGAACTGAACAGGAGATAATCCTTTCCCGGGGAGGAACAAGGCTTTCTGCCAGGGAGCTGGAGGCTGAGATATCAGACGAGATGAGTATGGTCTCAAGAAAGAGAAAGAAGATCAATATGAAGAATGATATCCAGCTGGGCAGACTTGCAGACAGAGTCTACCACAAGCTGAAGGACTGGGACAAATAGGCATTAGATACTATGGCTGGAGGAGTAGAAATGGGCTTTGATAAAACCGGATCCGAAAGATTGGAGAATCTGGATGACATGAATGACGAGCAGGTAGTCGCTCTGGCTAATGGGGGCAGCAATCATGCACTTGAGCATCTTATTTATAAGTACAAGGATTTTGTCAAGATCAAGGCTCACTCTTATTACATCGTTGGAGCAGACAGGGACGACATTGTACAGGAGGGCATGATAGGTCTTTACAAAGCGATCAGGACCTATGACGACTGCAAGGCATCCTCATTTAAAAGCTTTGCAGATATTTGTGTCACAAGACAGATGATAACCGCAATAAAGTCGGCTACAAGGCAAAAGCACATACCATTGAATTCATATGTATCTCTTAGCAAACCCTTATATGGAGAGACTCGTTCAAATTCAATGGAGGCTGTTGGCTCGGGGAGGTCATCTGATCCCATGGAGCTTATTATAGGTAAGGAATCGATGGACAGTATAGAGCAAAAGCTGACAGGGCTTTTATCTTCTCTCGAAAAGGAGGTCCTGCAATCCTACATCGAAGGCAGAAGCTATGAGGAGATCGCAGTCGATCTAAACCGCAGGGTAAAGAGCATAGACAATGCATTACAGAGGGTCAAAAGGAAAATCGAAAGATACCTTATAATTGGAGAATGAGTATTGACAAGGATAGGGTTCAATAGTAAAATAACATATTGTAAGCCCACGTAGCTCAGGAGGTAGAGCACTTGCATGGTAAGCAAGAGGTCACCGGTTCAAGTCCGGTCGTGGGCTCCATATAAAATTAGAAACACCCGGACGAGTTTTCTTAGTAAGAACATTTTTTAAGGGAGGATCAAGAAATGGGTAAGCAAAAATTTGAAAGAACGAAACCCCACGTTAACGTAGGAACAATAGGCCACGTTGACCACGGTAAGACAACACTGACAGCAGCGATAACACTAGTATTGAACAAGAGATTCGGAACAGGTGAATTCATCGACTACGCACACATAGACAAGGCACCAGAGGAAAGAGAAAGAGGAATCACCATATCAACATCCCACGTTGAGTACGAGACAGCAAACAGACACTACGCACACGTAGACTGC
>CAZHLQ010000405.1:0-8179 GCA_964533235.1 uncultured Gudongella sp.
GTTCAAACCTTATCGGGCAAGATAAAGCTTGATATACCCAAAAACACTCATGCAGGCAAAAGGATGAGGCTTCCGGGCAAGGGATATATAGATATGCAGGGGCATGCAGGAGATCTTTATGTGGAAATTGAGATCATAAATCCGCCTCAGCTTGACGAGGAAGCCTTAAAGCTTTATGAAAAGCTTGCTGAGATGGTCAAGTATAATCCAAGAAATGAATAGCAGGAGGAATAACTATGGATCTTAATAAATTTACTCAAAAAAGCATAGAAGCAATTCAGGAATCACAAAATGCAGCGATGAAGCTTGGTAATCCCGAGCTTGTGGAGCTTCACCTTCATCACGCTCTCATGGAGAGTAGAGACGGACTTGTACCAAGGGTTCTAGGGCTGATGGGGATCAGCTGGGATGGAGTCAAGAATGCTGTCGAGGACAGGCTTGACCGCCTGCCAAAGCAGACAGGAGGAAGCCTTTATCCTGGCAGGACATATACTAAAGTCCTTACGGATGCTGAGGAGGAAGCCAAGAACTTCAAGGATCAATATGTTGGGGTCGAGCATATTTATCTGGCTCTACTTAGCCAGAAGGGGACGACTTCACAGGACATATTCAAGCAGTATGGAATAACAAGGGATGGATTTATGAGCTCTCTTATGAAGGTCAGGGGAAGTCAGACGATTACCTCAGATAATCCTGAAGAGACCTATGAGGCTCTTGCAAGATTCGGCCGAGATCTGGTTGAGGACGCAAGGAAGGGCAAGATAGACCCTGTCATCGGTCGTGATCAGGAGATAAGAAACGTAATCAGGATACTTTCAAGAAGAACAAAGAACAATCCGGTGCTTATAGGTGATCCTGGAGTTGGAAAGACTGCAATTGTAGAGGGTCTGGCTCAAAGGATAGTCAATGGAGACGTTCCTGAGGGCTTAAAGGATAAAACCGTATTTGCCCTTGATATGGGTGCTCTCGTCGCAGGGGCTAAGTATCGAGGAGAGTTTGAGGAAAGACTTAAGGCAGTATTGAATGAAATACAAAAGTCAGAGGGACGGATATTACTTTTTATAGACGAGCTCCACAATATAGTTGGAGCAGGCCGCGCCGAGGGCTCCATGGATGCAGGGAACCTTTTGAAGCCTATGCTTGCAAGAGGTGAGCTTCACACAATAGGGGCTACGACACTAGATGAGTACAGAAAGTATATCGAGAAGGACGCAGCTCTTGAGAGAAGGTTCCAGAAGGTCCTTGTGACTGAGCCAACAGTGGAGGACACTATTTCGATACTAAGGGGACTCAAGGAAAAATATGAGATCCACCATGGCATCAGGATATCAGACGGTGCAGTAATTGCTGCAGCGACTCTATCCGACAGGTATATATCGGACCGCTTTCTCCCGGATAAGGCCATAGACCTTATGGATGAAGCCTCTGCGATGATAAGGACAGAGATAGACTCTATGCCTGCTGAGATAGATGAGATCAGAAGGAGAGTACTCCAGCTTGAGATCGAAAGAGAGGCTCTTAAGAAGGAGACTGACTCAGCCTCTAAGGCAAGGCTTGAAAAGCTCAACAAGGAGCTTTCTGAGCTTAAGGAGCAATTTGACCTTTTGAAGGCCCAATGGGAAGAGGAGAAAAAGGAGATATCTGCGGAAAAGGACATCAAGGAGGAAATCGACAAGGTCAAAAGGGAAATCGAAGAGGCTGAAAGAAGCTACGACCTTGAAAGGCTTTCTCAGTTAAAGTATGGAACTCTTGTTGAGCTTGAAAGGAGACTTTGGGAAGCACAGGATAAGGATAAGGACAAAGAGCGGATGCTAAAGGAAGAGGTCACTGAGGAGGAAATCGCTGAGGTAGTTGCCAAGTGGACGGGAATACCTACATCTAAGTTGCTTGCAACTGAAAGAGAGAAGCTCCTGGGACTTGGAGATATCCTCCATAAAAGGGTCATCGGTCAGAATGAAGCCGTTGATTCAGTGGTAGATGCGGTTCTTCGTGCGAGGGCAGGCTTAAAGGATATCAACAGGCCAGTTGGAAGCTTTATTTTCCTAGGTCCTACAGGTGTAGGCAAGACTGAGCTGGCAAGGGCTCTTACTCAGGCACTTTTTGATGATGAAAAGAATATGATCAGGATAGATATGAGCGAATACATGGAGAAGCATTCTGTTTCAAGGCTTGTAGGAGCGCCTCCGGGATATGTGGGGTATGACGAAGGAGGACAACTGACGGAAGCTGTCAGGAGAAGACCTTACTCAGTAGTACTCTTTGACGAGATAGAAAAGGCTCACCCGGATGTATTCAATATTTTGCTTCAGGTACTTGATGACGGAAGATTGACTGACAACCAGGGAAGAACTGTAGACTTTAAGAATACTGTAATCATAATGACGTCCAACATAGGTTCATCCTATCTACTTGAAGGACTTTCCGAAAAGGGAGAGATCGAGGAGAACGTCAGGCAGACTGTTATGAATGAGATGAGAAGGGTATTCAGGCCCGAGTTTCTCAATAGGATAGATGAAACTGTTCTTTTCAAGCCTCTTCAAAAGGACGAGATTTATCAGATCATAGACCTCCAGCTTGAGGACATCGAGGACAGGCTCAAGGACAGAAGCATAACTCTTAAGGTCACAGGAGCTGCCAAGGAGTATATTTTGTATAAATCTTATAATATCCAGTACGGTGCAAGACCGGTCAAAAGATTCCTCCAGAAGGAGCTTGAGACAAGGATCAGCCGGTTGATTATCCAGGGTTCTATCAAGGATGGAGATACAATAAATATTGATGTGCAGAATGGACAGTTGGTAGTTTCATAAAACAATAATGGACAATTGACAATTGACGATTGACAATTGACAGATTTAAGATTTAACCAGGACATGGGTAACACTTAACATCCATAAAGTAAAGGAGTATATGTTGTAACCTATGTCCTGAAGTTTTTGGTCATCCTGTCATCCGACTGTAGTGGAGGATCCACCCCCACCCGTCATCCCGAGCGAAGTCGAGGGATCTCGTTTCTAAATATACGAGTGTACCCAGATAATATCAGTCGCTTCTTTTCCCGGATTTGACCATCTGTGTTTTCTTGAGGAATCGAAGTGGATCGAATCATTTAGATTCAATAAATGAGTAGAATCATCATCCAGAACCACTTCAAGCTGCCCTGATAACACAAAGATAAATTCATTCCCGCTTCTGTGGGAGTGTGACTTAAAGTCACCACAGCCCGGCTGGATCGTGAACCTTACCACGTCAAGGGGACTTGAAGACGATCCAATCAGGGTTTGGATATCTACTCCATTGAATCCTGAAGCTGTGGATTTTCCCTGCCCATTTCTAACTACTTCCTTCTTTCCTTCTTCTCTTATATCGAAAAACCTTAAGGTACTTTCTCCATAGAAGGCAGCAAGCTTTTCAAGAACTCCAAAGGACACATTTGCTTTGCCCTGTTCTATTCTGCTCAAATATGAAGGGGATATCCCGACTGACAGGGCTACTTCATCAAGAGTAAAACCTTCCTCTTCCCTGTACTTTTTAAGCATAATGTGATGGATTTTTTTATATGAGCTCTCATCTGTCTCAAGAAAAGTAAGGTCATCCTTTGACACAAGCTCTTTTATAAGCTCTTGAGTCATTCCTTTCTCAACAGAGTAATGCTGAATGGTCTTCAAGGTCTCTATATCCTTAAAATCAAAAACCCGATAGTTGTTGTCACGGCGCTTGGACTTTATTAGTCCGTTCTTTTCCCAATTTCTTATTGTGGCTGGTGACACTCCCACCATTTTTGCAGCTTCATTTATACTGAAAAAGCCCTGTTGATTCATAGGTTCCACTCCTTATAATAAAATAACCTTACTAACATTATAAACTATATTGACAAGGTTATGCAATAGTGATAACATAAAAGTCATAAATAACTGAAGGAGGTCAATCATGCGCAATTTTGATACAACAAAGCAGTTTGCACTTGATATGGACAGCAAAGACACACTAAGGGAATATAAGGAGAGGTTTTATGTAAAACCCGGGACTATATATATGGACGGGAACTCCCTGGGACTTTGTTCAAAGGATGCTGAAAAGTACTTACTTGAAGCCCTGGAAAATTGGAAAACCCATGGAATTGACGTATGGTCTCATCCTGAAGTCAACTATTTCCTGTATCAGGACAAGCTGGGAGAGCTGACTGCTCCTTTGATCAATGCAAAGCCCAGTGAAGTCACTATTTGTACAAATACGACAATCAATATCCATAAGGCGCTTGCAACCTTCTATCGTCCAACAAAGGAAAGATATAAGATAATCGTAGACGACCTGAATTTTCCCACAGACAAATATGCCGTCGACAGTCAAGTCAAGCTCCATGGGATCGATCCAGAGGTTGGCGTGAAAGTAGTTAAGAGCAGGGATGGGAAGACAATCAATGAGGACGATATGATCGAGGCAATGACAGATGATGTGTGTCTTATCCTGCTGCCTTCAGTACTGTATAGAAGCTCCTACCTGGTTGATATGCAAAAGATTGCTGATGCAGCAAGAACAAAGGGGATATATGTTGGATTTGACCTCAGCCATTCCATCGGCAGCGTACCTCACGATTTTTCCAAGATCCAGCCGGATTTTGCAGTATGGTGCAGCTATAAGTACCTTAATGGTGGACCTGGTGCAATAGCGGGGCTATATATAAACGAGAATCACTTCAAGCTTGGTCCAGGACTTGCAGGCTGGCATGGGAATAAGAAGGAGACTCAGTTTGATCTTAATCAGACATTCGAGCCTTCTGAATATGCCGGAGCTTGGCAGACGGGAACACAGCCGATCTTCAGCATGGCGCCAATCGAGGGCAGCTTGAGGATGTTCGCTGAAGCGGGATTTGATAATATAAGAGCTAAATCCCTTAATATTACAGCTTACCTGATGTATCTGATAGATGAGAAGCTTAAAAAGTATGGATTCTCCTACGGAAATCCGACAGATGATGAGAGAAGAGGCGGGCATGTGGCTCTTGAGCATGAAGATGCCATAAGGATAAACAAGGCACTTAAGGGCAGGGGAGTTGTTCCTGACTTCAGGTATCCGAATGTTATAAGGCTGGCACCTATAGCTTTCTACGTGTCATATGAGGATGTTTACAATTTAGTAGAGATCATAATAGACATCATGGAGACAAAGGAACATGAAAGATATGACAGCAACAGAGGAACAGTTGCATAAGGACTGATTACACCGGGGAGACCCGGTGTTTTTGATTGCAACTATGAAAATGTCATATTTGAAGGAATTTAGTGGGTCGTTATGTTACAATAATAACTAATACGACAGTAACGTTATTCTTGAAGGAGGTACTCATGAGAGATAAGAACAGCATGGTAATCCTTATTGGTAAAAGGCTCCTATTTTTCTCAGTTCCACTGATAGCAGCGCTATACTTTTTCTATGAAGTGATTTTCGGACTCGATATGAGCTTTTCATGGATGTTCGCATCGTTGTATGCAGCAATAATAGGCTTATCGACGGCCCTGAATTACAAGCACATGGAGATCAGCGAGAACGTAGAGTCCTTTGAAAAGCTGGAGGATCAAATTTCCAAGGGAAGATGGGATGTAGTTAAAAAAGGAGAGTACAGCCTGGCATTAAGACCAAAATTTGACTTTCCATATAACAAGCTTAGCAAGGATATTGTAGAGGTTGAATACTCCAACGGGTCGGTCAAAATGTCTGGTCCTCATTACTACCTCGATAAGCTGAGCAAGGATATAAGAGGCAAGGGAAGCATCTGGACAAAGAGAGCAACCAGTGTAGTAACTACTCTTTTAATACTGACTATTATATCAATTCCTATCCTAGGTGAAACGGGGATGTTCTGGAAGATCAAGATGATGAGACATAACTCCTATGTCAAGAAGGTGGAGGAGATTGAATTTAAGAATATCTCCAAGCCGGGTAATTCTGTAGAGAACACCAATAATTACGGATATGGGGTCGAGGACGAGGAGAATATTTACTATGTTGAAGACCACCTTAACCTTATAAAAGCAGATAAAGATTTTCTAAACAAGACTTACCTTATCCAAAAGTCAGGCGGGACAGGTATAAACAGGCTCAATATCGTTGATGACTGGATATACTACATGAGCGGGGAAAGCCTTAACAGGATCAAGACTGATGGGACTGTGAATGAGACAATATATAAGCAAGGATATTTACTAGACATCAATATAGAGGATGGGTGGATTTATTTCATTAATCCTTCTGACAGATTCTATGTATATAAGATGGACTTGAATGGAAGAGGGCTTGATAGGGTTCTTGACGTTGAAGCCTCAGATATTTCCATCTATGACAAGAGATTATACCTAAGTCATGAGAAGACTGAGAAGGACTTGATTGAAAGCATCAAGCTGGATGGGAGCGAACGAAGGATAGAATTTGAGGCTTACGCAAGAGATATAGTGACAGATGGCGAATATATGTACTTCATTAACGATGACTATGGGCTTTATAGAGCAAATATGAATGGCTCTAAAGCTCCTGAGTTACTAGTTGGGCAAAAGGTATCATCATTCACCATTACTGACATGGGAATATTTTACTCACTCCATGGGAAAGAGGTAGGATATCCTGGAGATGGCCTATACCTTATCCAAAAGGACGGATCAGGAAATCAGATGTACTATGAGACCTTCAGCGTTGAGGGATTAACCAAGGTAGGGAAATGGCTATTGTTCCATTCCTTTGAGGACAACCAGTACCCAACTCTAAAGAGGATCGATCTAGAAACAGGTGAGATAGAGCTTACTGATTGACTAATGAAGGTATTAATGATTTGGGTGACAATATGCAGACAAGAAAAAACATACGACTAAAAGAATATGATTATTCACAAGCTGGGTATTATTTCGTTACGATATGTACCAAGGATAAGAAATGTACATTATGGCACAATATTGCGCACAATAATACATCACAAATTGCCAACGGTGTAGGGGCGGCCAATGACCGCCCCTACGATATCACAGATTATTCAGCAGTTTAAGGGTTCAGTAACCAAACAGGCAGGTACTATCATATGGCAGAAATCATTCTATGATCGTGTAATTAGAAATGATTATGATTACATTAGGATCTGTGAATACATCGAAGCAAACCCATTAAAATGGGTCGATGATGAATATTTTATATAAAACCGCGTAATATACGAAGGGGTGAAGACAACATGAAATGTCCTTACTGCAGTAATGAAATGATAAGGGGAACGATCTATGGTGACAGGTATTCGTTAAAGTGGCTGCCGGAAGATAAGAAGCTATTCCTTGGTTTATGGGCTAAGGGTGGCATTAAGGTAGGAGTAGGTGGTGCGTTTGAACGACCGCAGGTTGAGTCCTATATGTGCAAATCATGCAGCAAAATGATAATAAACATGCCTTAGGTACCGGACACCACACTCCTACTATTGAAGCACGTAATATTTAAAGCGAAAAGAGACCACGAAGGTCTCTTTTCATATGTAACCGTGCACCCGGTTTTGGCGATCCTATTCCAAGCGTTACCCAAGCAGTTTGCTCGAGCCAGGCTCACCCACGGCACACGAAAATATTCACTTATCGCTGCTTCCTTCCGGACCTGACGAGGTTCATGAGTTTCCGTTGCGTAGGACCCAACCGTCAACGCCACTTACTTGAGGCAGACCTTACAATAGAGATGTCGGGACCGGGGATTCGATCCTGCTACAGCGGGTTGCAGGTACAGGGCACCGCTACCTCCCCATCTAGCACGGTAATGGCGGAGAGAGAGGGATTCGAACCCTCGAGACGTTCGTCACGCCTACACGATTTCCAGTCGTGCGCCTTCGACCAGCTCAGCCATCTCTCCATGTTTTCCACAGGATTACATTATAGACTAAAATACCGGTCATGTCAACAACTCCGTTTGTTCAATAAGTAAAGTGGGTAGAAAGAAACCAAACCTTAAAAGGAGGAATTATAATGGCAAAAAAACTAAAAATAGAGTATTGCACATCCTGAGGCTATCGTGGAAGAGCAGTTGCTCTTACAGATGCAGTGCTTTCTGAGCACAAGAATAAAATCAGCGAGGTAGCTATAGTGCCTTCAACAGGAGGAGTGTTTGAAATCAGCCTGGATAATAAGCTCCTGTTCTCAAAATCTGAGCTGGGAAGATTCCC
>CAZHLQ010000406.1:0-3817 GCA_964533235.1 uncultured Gudongella sp.
ACTAGATGAACCTCAAAATCCTCTCTCAGCCTATGATATGGGTATACAAGCTCCTGTTCATCAAACAGGTGGTTGATTAGAACAATTATTTTCTTCATACAAAAACCTCCTTCGTTATGGTTTCCATATATGGATACCCGAAAGAGGTTTATCGTACTCTATAATATTCCAAACATTATCAGACCTATTGTATTTATAGCCAGGTTCGCCATCATGTGTACCAGCCATGAAGATAATATATTGCCATTTCTCTCGTTAAGCTTGTTGAAGATCAAGCCTCCAACAAAAAGTCCAATCATGGAAAGAGCAAATATCAAGGGACTGAACCATCCCTTAAGGATCGCAAGATGATACAATGCAAATATCCCTGCACTTATGAAATATGCATTTGATCTGGTGGTTTTCCTAAGAAGTCCGAGGAAAAGAAAGCCTCTGAAGAAAAATTCTTCAAGCAATGAGTTTGCAAATGAAATATAGATTGCAACAAGTATAAAATTATCCCTTACTACCCCCAGCTGCTCTCCAAGTAAAGCTCTTATCCTGTCAAGATCAAGGTAGGGAGAAAGAAGCATATAAACTCCGAGTATTGAAAGATAAACTCCGACTCCAAGGATCACAGACGTAATGATCTCCCTCTTACCGGATACCTTGAGGAAGCTTCCTGGATTGGCTTTTATACCTCCGGCAGCGATGGGTAAGACGAGAAACAAAGCAATCTTAGCAAGAGATTTAGGAAAATAACCCGGGCTGATCACACCGTCAATAAGTGCCATCAGCCCAACAGCAACAGCTGCTACAAAAAGTATTCTTTTCATCAGTAAGGATACCTTCCAACCGGTGTTATAACTGGTTTGCCGTCCTTGTCAAGTAGTACGGTCAGGCCACCGGCATATCCTTCGCCAACGAATAAATAGTTGACTCCAGTCTCTCTGTCTACAATAATTTTTGTGGAGGTCATTACACCTTCCTTATGCTCTACAACAAATCTTTTATCTCCCATACAGATCCCTCCCTGAGGAGATTATATCACAATGATATTTACTAAATCCATATCTTGACCAAGTCTCCGTCGGAGGATTCAACATCTACAAGCAACAACTCACTTACCCCGGTCTCTTCCTTATATCTCTTGACAGTAAGAAGCAGTTCTTTTAAATCCGAGGCTGTCACCTTCATAGGTGAATGCTCATTGATTTTGGATGCGGCTGCGTTTAAGCTTATGGGATTGTTCGCCAGAAACTCGGGTATCGGGATGGTAAATCCCCTTCCTTCACTCTGTTTGATCTCTATCCTCATAATCTCACCTACTCTACTGTTATATCTATCAAATCACCATCTGCTGATTCGACCTCAACAAGCTTTCCTATTGCTCCCTTCTCGACCATTAGAAGAAGACTATCAAAATCTATCCCCTTTAGGTTTTCGTTTTTCCCGATCATGGAATCCAGCATACCTGATTCAAGTCCCATCTTGACTAGTGACATTGGCAGATTGACGTTTACCTTATCTCCGTCCGAGCTAAGGATCCTTATCCTCATGATCAGCTTTGAGGGGTCCTTCCTTTCAGTTTCAGGTATCATCTGGACTTCTTTTTCTCTTTCTCCTCTCATGAGCTCGTCCAGAGTTACCCCAAAGTAGTCTGAAAGCTGAGGCAGCAAGCCTATATCTGGACAGGAGATGTCATTTTCCCATTTACTCACTGCCTGCGAGGAAACTCCCATCTCCTCAGCAAGCTGATCCTGGGTTATTCCCATTCTTTTTCTTAATTCACTTATTCTCTTACCTAATGATTGAGCCATTTATTTTTTCCTCCCTTTCTTAGAAGTCCTTCCTCTGGATACCATAGCTGTTTATATGCTGAGGATTTATTGTGCTCCAATCTCTCTCCAATGCATATTCTTTTTTTATCTCAGCCCTTAGTCTTTTTTTCTTAAGGTTATTCTTAACTGCTCTCTTGCTTTCCTCTAATAATTTTCTTCCGATGGTGATCTCCACATTAAAACCTCCTCCAGCATCATCCCTCTTACAGCTTAAGGATACATCCAGAGGTGCTTTTCATGAAGGTATTGGAGGTTGTATTTCACTTAAAATTATATACTATTAGTTGATTTTTATACAACCACAGGTTGAGTCGTTGAATTTTAGCGCTTCTCAAAAATTCCTGTTGTAAATTTTTAGTGCATTATGTATAATTAAAAATGTTCCATGCGGCAGTGGCGGAATTGGCAGACGCGCTAGATTCAGGTTCTAGTCCTGATTGCCAGGGTGGGGGTTCGAGTCCCTTTTGCCGCACCAAACAAAAGACAAGGTAATCGACCTTGTCTTTTTTATGTCCCAGTGTCTTAAGTTCATGATGATATTCCTTTACTTCTTTGCTATACTAAAGACAGGAAAGGAAGTGATATCATGAAGCTTAACTTTATTAAGACAAGCCCTGCAGGGAATACAACCGTATTCATACTAGACCAGATCCCTAGAGATCTGCACAGTCAAGTAGCACGAGCCCTTATGGATCCCGGGAGCCTGTATGCAGAACAGGTAGGCTTTATCGAGAAACCTAAGGATGATCCGGACGGAATCCGACTTCAGATGATGGGCGGTGAGTTCTGTGGTAACGCCAGCAGATCCTTCGCAGCTTATATGGTATATTCCGGATATCCTCAAATCGGATTTGAAAATGACAGCTACATCGTTCCCATACAGGTATCAGGATTGGAGAGAGATTTGGTTTGCAGGGTATACCCTACTGAAATACCCTCAAGCTTCAAGGCTTCAGTTGAAATGCCTCTGCCTATAGGCATGCATGCTGAAGAGTTTATCATAAGCGGCGAAAATAGAGCAGCCATTCGTGTAGATTTTCCAGGGATAACACACTTCGTTGTGGATGAGGACAATCTTAGAAGCAGAACGGAATTTTTTCATCTTGTCAGGGATAAGATGTTCAATGAAAGCTTCGAGGCATTCGGAATAATGTACCACAACTTTGAGGAGTCCTCCTCATCTCCATTGGTATATGTAAAGGATACAGACTCACTGGTCTGGGAGAGAAGCTGTGCATCAGGAACTGCAGCTCTTGGAGCCGCTTTGGCATACCTTCGTGGCTCTGATATTCAGATGGAGATCAAACAACCAGGCGGGAGCTTACTTATCAAAGTCCAGTGGAACGGCGAGGAGGTTACTTCCATAACCCTTGACGGCATGGTAGAAATAGTAGCTGAAGGAACAGTAAATCTATAGCAGGAGATAATCATGGCAGAAATCAGTATAAAAAAAGCAATATCAATAGCTCTTGAGACAGGCAGGATAATGCTGGCAAATGGAGCAGAGGTTTATAGAGTCGAGGAGACCATAGAGAGAATGATTGTATCAAAGCATACAGCCCCAGTAAACGTCTTTGTGGTCTCTACCGGTATAATTGTTAGTACCGTTATCGAAGGCGATCCCTACACAGTAGTCGACAGAACTACTTCAATATCTCTGGATCTCGAGGTGATATCACGGGCAAATGCTTTCTCACGTCTTTTTACTGATGATAACATGACTGAGGAGCATGCAGAAATAATACTCCAGGGACTAAGAAACCACCCCAGGTTCCCCGAATGGATAAGATACCTGTTCAGCGGTGCTGCTGGAGGTTTCTTTGTCCTTCTTCTTGGTGGGACCTTTATTGAATTTTTATCAGCATACATTGCATCTGCTTTGGTTGTAATGTTCTCTGACGCGCTTTCAAGGGAGGACATGAACTTTTTTATAAAGAACATATCCGGAGGGTTGCTTGCAGCAGGACTTGCTCTTGTTACCGTTTTATTTCTAGGGC
>CAZHLQ010000407.1:0-2880 GCA_964533235.1 uncultured Gudongella sp.
AGCTAATAGCGAGTAACTAACAACTATGTTGCCAAAAATAAACTATTAATTTTTCTTAAAATAAAATATTTGATGAGTAATTGACATTACAAGGGTATAATAGTATAATAATTCGTTTGCTTGACAGACCCCTTATTTTGTGCTACAATCATAGCATGATGAGTGTCCCTAACACACTCCTTCTGTCCCCAGAGTTTGGGAGAAAAAAATGGAAGGTGGTTCTTGGCAAGTATGAATAGTGTTGCTCAGATCAGGAAAGACTTAGAGGGATGCATAGGCAAAAAAGTAATTCTTAGAGCCAACAGAGGTAGAAAGAAGACAACCGTGAGAGAGGGAGTACTTGAATCTGCTTATCCCAACCTTTTTGTAGTAAGGATTTGTAATCAGTACGACAGCACAAGGATGGTTTCCTACACCTACTCTGATGTACTTACATCAACCGTCGAGATAACTATCTGCGACGAAACCGACAGACTAATCAAGATATCATAACTTGAGCCTGCCCTAGAGGCAGGTTTTGTTATGCAAAGATATATACGGAATATTTATTATGGTATAATAGGCCTTGTTGAACATAACGAGGCTTTAATTTAGGAGAGATTCATTTGAAAACAGAAATAACCGCCCACGGAAAGGTAAACCTGGCCCTTGACGTGCTGTATAAAAGAAATGACGGCTACCACGAGATTAAGACTATAATGCAGCAGATAGGGCTGTCCGATAGACTCATGGTAAGGGAAAACTCAGGAGGGGTATCTATAAGCTGTGACAATCTTTTAGTGCCTCTTGATGGAACTAACCTTGCCTATAGGGCTTGGGAGGAGATAACAAAGCTTACCGGGAGCCAGATAGGAATAGATATCAGGATCGAAAAGAACATACCGGTCGCCGCAGGTCTTGCAGGGGGGAGCACCAACGGAGCTGCAGTCATTAAAGCCCTCAACCAGATGTGGGACTTAGGTCTTAGCCAAAAGGAAATGATGGACATCGGCTTAAGGATAGGAGCAGATCTTCCATTCTGCCTGATGGGAGGAACTGCCCTGGCAGAGGGTATCGGAGAGATCCTAACGCCTCTCAATACCTTAGAAGGCGTTCCCATGCTAATAGCCAACCCAGGAATCCAGATATCCACCCCCTATGCCTACAGCAGACTAAAGCTGACGGACAAACGGATCGATATGGACAAAATCACAGAATGTATCGAAAAGGGAGAGCTGGGTTGCATAGCGGGAAGCCTGTCAAACGTAATGGAGGCTGCCATAATACCTGAGAACCCTGTGATCGGTCAAATCAAGGACTATATGGTATCTCACGGAGCATTGGGAGCTCTTATGAGCGGCAGCGGGGCCAGCGTATTTGGAATATTTGAAGACCCGGAAAAGCTCCATTTTGCTTACGAAAGGATGAAGGATCAGGTGCCCTTCGTGTTCGAAACAAGCACTATATAGGGATTGTCAATAATTAAACAATATGATATATTGGGAAGCAGAAAACACCGAGGAGGAGATAGCTATGGACATGGCAGCAAAAATCAAGGATCTGGCCGTAGAGCTTACCAGCATCTTAAGCGTGGTTGGAACAACAGATGAAAACAATGTGTCAGACTTCGTATTCGAGAAATTCATGGAAATGGATTACTTCAAGAACAACCCACAGAACGTAAAGTTCGTAAACACCATCGACGATCCCGTAGGAAGAAAATCAGTCCTTGCAACCATCGAAGGCAAAAAAGGCAGCGATAAAAAGACACTGGTATTCATCGGTCACACCGACACAGTAGGCATAAGCGACTACGGCGACATGAAGGAATACGCAACAAAGTCACTTGAGCTAAACGACATGCTAAGAAAAGTAACCCTATCAGACGAAGCAAAGGTAGACCTTGAGTCCGGAAACTACCTGTTCGGAAGAGGCATCTTCGACATGAAGTTCGGAGTAGCAGCCCTAATGGTAATGATGGAAGAATTCTCACAGAAAGTAGACGAGCTAGAAGGAAACCTCATATTCGCAGCAGTATGCGACGAGGAAGGCAATTCAGCAGGAATGCTCTCAGTAGTACCAGAGCTGGTAAAGCTTAGAGAAGAAAAAGGCTACGACTACCTGGCAGTAGTAGACACAGACTACTCAGCACCAAAATACGTAGGAGACGAGACAAGATACATCTACGTAGGAACAGTAGGAAAGCTAATGCCAAGCTTCTATATAACAGGAAAAGAGACCCACGTAGGCGAGCCATACAAGGGCCTTGATCCAAACCAGATAGCATCAGAGATAACAAGAGAATTCAACCTCAACATGGAATACTGCGACATAGCAGACGGAGAAGTAGCACTTCCCCCAATAACACTGAGGCAGCAAGACCTAAAGACAGAGTACTCAGTACAAATAGCAAGGCACTCCCTGGTATACTTCAACTACGCAACCCACAACTCCACGCCAGACCAGGTAATGGAGAAGATGATAAAGGGAGCGACCAAAGCATTCCAGATAACAATAGACGACCTGAACGCACAATACAAAAAATACACAGAAGCAAGCAACTACCCATTCGAGCCCCTTCCATGGAAGGCAAGAGTAATGTCCTACAACGAGCTCCTGGAAAAAGTAAAAGCAGAAAGAGGAGCAGAAGTAGAAGAAAGGATAGAAGCCCTTTCAAAAGAACTGCTAAAAGACCCGACAGTAGACGACAGGATATTCGCAATGAAGACAGTAGAAATGGTACACAACATGTGGTCAGATAAAGACCCGGTAATAATAAGCTACTTCTCGCCACCATACTACCCACATATCTACGTAAAGGGAGAAAGCGAAAGAGAGAAGAAGCTGGTAGCAGCAGTAGATAAGGCAATAGCAAACGCAGGAGATGAATACCATATAGTA
>CAZHLQ010000408.1:0-3888 GCA_964533235.1 uncultured Gudongella sp.
CCATAACATGGACCCTCTTCTATGTTTTGGGCTTAAGTCATTGACACAAGAAATCAGTAGTAGTACAATAAAGCTGTAAACATCTATAGGATACAAGTAATTTACCAATAGGAAAAGAGAGGGCCTGCATGGAGTACATACAGTATTTGGATAGTCTTGAAAGCAAGCTGAGAAGCAGTTTTGATATTTATAGAGATCATGCGATAAATGAGCTTAAATTTGATTTATATGGCAGGTTTTACATGACGACCGAAAGGTATTTGCTCACAAAAAAAGCAAAGATATTCGGAATTGAGAACAATGAACATATCTTGATCAAGAAAGTTGATTTCCTAAACCGATCATTATTTGATGAGTTCAAGAAAAATATTCTAAAGGCCATAGATGATATCGTAGATCCTCACCCTGAGCATATGTCCAGCATAGTTACCGGTGTTATAGTAGTTGATAACAATATGGGATCGATAGATCAGGGTATATTGGACGATGTAGTTAATTATAAATTTCACAAAGGATTTTCATTCGGTCTCAGGGGATGGGTGGACGTCAGACTTCTGATAGTATCCCTGAAGGACGGAATTGTAATATCAAATAAGAAGGGAAAGGAGGTCGAGCAGGTATACAAAATATCGTGACTTTCTTTTTCCAAAATCATAAGGAGGGGAATTTATGAATGCGGTTTGGTTGATTGTTATTGGAATTTTAGTTTTTATTGCGGCTTATGCTACATACGGTTCATGGCTTGCCAAAGAGTGGGGTATTGACCCTAGCAGAAAAACCCCTGCTCATGAGATAAACGATGGTGTTGACTATGTACCTGCCAAACCAGCAGTACTTCTTGGACACCACTTCGCATCTATCGCAGGAGCAGGACCGATCAACGGACCTATCCAGGCAGCAGTATTTGGGTGGGTACCCGTACTTTTGTGGATCGTAATCGGTAGTATATTCTTTGGTGGCGTCCATGACTTTGGATCACTTTTTGCATCTGCAAGACACAAGGGTAAATCGATTGGAGAAGTAATCAATGCAAATATGGGTCATAGAGGGATGCAACTATTCTCATTATTTGCATGGCTAACTCTTTTACTCGTTGTTGCAGCCTTCACAAATATTGTTGCGAATACATTTGTATCCGTTCCTGCAGCAGCTTCCACATCTTTGATGTTCATAGCTCTCGCAATCGTATTTGGATATGCAGTTTACAGAAAGGGTATGAACCTGACTGTCGGTACAGTTATAGGTGTTGTACTTCTGTTTACTATGGTTTGGTTAGGCAATGTGTTCCCATTATCACTAAGCTTGAATGCCTGGATAATCATCCTAATGGTATATATTTTTATAGCTTCGACCGCACCAGTTTGGATATTGCTTCAACCTAGAGATTACTTGAACTCATTCCTGCTGTATGCGATGATAGCTGGTTCAGTTCTAGGTATAATAATTTTCAGACCTGAGATTCAGCTTGCTCCAGTTACAGCTTTCAACGTGAATGGAAGCTGGATGTTCCCAATGCTTTTCGTAATCGTTGCCTGCGGTGCGATTTCCGGGTTCCACTCACTTGTAGGATCAGGAACAACATCCAAGCAGCTTGATAACGAGAAAGACACTAAGATCATTGGTTATGGTGCTATGCTAATTGAAGGAGTTCTAGCAATAGTAGCTCTTATTACTGCAGCTTATGTAACTCAAGGTGAACTGGGTGAGCTCTTGAAGGGCGGACCTGTAAATGTATTCTCAAATGGTGTTGGAACCTTTATGTCAAAGTTTGGAATACCTTTTGATATTGGTAAATCATTCGTTGCTCTTGCAGTATCAGCATTTGCTTTGACATCACTTGACACTGCAACAAGACTTGCCAGATTCATATTCCAGGAATTTTTTGACAAACCTGGTGCTGCTAAGCAAAATCCGATGACAAATATGTATGTTTCAACTGGAATTACTGTTCTTATTGGTGGATATCTTGCAGCTGGCGGTTATGCCAAGATTTGGCCGATTTTCGGATCTGCTAACCAGCTATTGGCAGGATTATCATTATTGGCAGTAGCAGTATGGCTCAAGAAGAGTGGTAAGAATTACCATATGATAACTGCTCCAATGATCTTCATGATAATCGTTACATTAACAGCATTGGTATTTTTGATCCAGAAGAACTTTGTTGCTGGAAACTACATCCTGGTAGTATTCCCTGTAGCTTTGTTCATACTTGCGATAATCCTTGCTGTTGAGGGATACAATATCCTGTTTGGGAACAAGGCAGTAGAACAAAAGAAATAGTAATTGATCATCAGATCCCAGATGGCCAACACCCGGTCTTCTGGGATTTTTTTAATTGAAACATACCCCAAGGTGGTATATAATATATTTTTTCCCCTCTCTATTTTGGAATTAAACATCTTTCAGTAGGCAGGATCAGAACATAATAATGGAGAGGCAAATTTTCATGTATTTATATAAATATGAAAATTATTGTTGATTTTTATAGAGAGCCTGCTATAATACTATTATGCCAATAATTAATCGGTAATGATCTGGTAAAGTAAAACAATATTTGTTTTAAAGAGAGGGTATCAGAGGTGGGAGATACCTATGCGGATATGTTTGAAGTGCACCAGTGAGCCTATGGTCGAAATCTGAAGTAGACCTTTACGGGAGTTCCCGTTACAGAACTAAGGTATGCATGTACCTGAAAGAGATAGGATAATTATCCTAAACAGAGTGGAACCGTGAAGATAGCCTTTGCCTCTGTATACTTTAGTATACTGGGCAGAGGTTTTTTGATTTTAAAGAAAGGATGTATAGGGATGATTTATAAGAACATAGCAGAGCTTATTGGAAGAACTCCAGTAATAAAATTGGGAATGACAGCGGAGGACTTGGCGGAAATATTCTTAAAGGTTGAAAGCTTTAATCCCGGAGGAAGTATAAAGGATAGAGCGTCGTTGTTTATGATAAGGGATGCTGAAGCTCGAGGCGTACTAAAAGAAGGACAGATAATAATTGAAGCTACAAGCGGTAATACAGGGGTATCACTGGCAATGCTTGGAGCATCGATGGGATATAAGGTAATAATCGTCATGCCTGAAACGATGAGCCAAGAGAGAAGAAGATTAATAGCTTCATATGGAGCAGAGCTGATGTTGACCTCTGGAGCACTGGGGATGAAAGGTTCTGTTGAGAAGGCAAAGGAACTCGCAGTTGAAAAAGGCTATTTTATGCCAAGCCAGTTTACAAATCCATCAAATGTAACAGCTCATATTGAAACTACAGCTGTGGAGATATGGGAAGATTTCGGAGATAGTTTGGATGCATTTGTAGCAGGTGTTGGATCTGGTGGGACAATAACCGGTGTTGCAAAAGTTTTAAAATCCAGGAATCCCAAAATTCTGATCACAGCTGTTCAACCAGAAAAATCACCTGTTTTGACAGGAGGAGTACCCTCGGGACATGGTATCCAGGGTATAGGAGCCAATTTTGTACCCGAGATTTTAGAGTTGAGTTTTATTGACAGGATAATCGATATGAGCGAGTCTGAGGCTTTTCAAGGTGCAAGATACCTGGCTGAAGAAGCAGGGATATTATCTGGAATAAGCTCGGGCGCGAACCTGGCTGCAGCGATCAGAATTGCACGAGAGCTGGGAAAGGGTAAAAAGGTATTAACAATTTTACCCGATACAGGCGAAAGGTATCTTTCAACTGATTTATATAGAAAGGATTAAACTATGGTAAAACAACTGATTGAAGATGCACGAAATATACTTGAAAAAGATCCCGCAGCAAGAAGCTTGATCCAGGTAATACTTCTATATCCAGGGTGGAAGATCCTATTTTGGCATCGAATCTCACATTATTTTTACAACCTAGGGAACAATGTCATATCTGGAC
>CAZHLQ010000409.1:0-3013 GCA_964533235.1 uncultured Gudongella sp.
AGATACCTGACTGGCAGATATAAATCTCTTATGCCGCCTGAGTGGAACGGATTTAAGGTAATAAGAGGGAGCAGAGACCTTAGAGAATATCTTGATATTTTTTGGGAGGGTAAATAACAGAGGCTTCTTGACATAAAAAAAGGAATATGCTATCTTTTAATTAGCACTTAAACATCGAGAGTGCTAATTTTATTTGAAACAGGAGTGGATGATTGTGGAGAAAAAGCAATTTCAGGCAGAATCAAAGCGTCTTTTGGATCTGATGATCAACTCTATCTACACCCACAAGGAGATATTCCTTAGGGAGTTGATCTCAAATGCTTCAGATGCGATAGATAAGATTTATTACAAGGCCTTGACTGATGATTCGATCCAGTTCAGTAAGGACGATTACTTTATTAAGATCGAGACTGATGAAGAAAAAAGGACCCTAAAGATAATTGACACCGGAATAGGTATGACCAGGGAGGAGCTGGAGGATAACCTGGGAACTATTGCAAAAAGTGGGAGCCTTCAATTTAAAAAGGATGTAGAGATGAAGGACGGCTACGACATTATCGGGCAGTTTGGAGTAGGCTTTTATTCTGCCTTCATGGTGGCTGATAAGGTTGAAGTAAAATCCAAAGCATTTGGAGGAAACGAAGCTTGGAGATGGGTATCTGAAGGGGCGGAGGGCTATTTAATTGAGGCTTGTGAGAAGTCAGAAGTGGGTACCGAAATTACCTTGACCCTAAAGAAGAACAGTGACGATGAGGACTACGACCAATACCTGGATGAATATACACTAAAGGGAATCGTTAAGAAATACTCTGATTTCATTCGATACCCTATCAAGATGGAGATATCTGAATACAAGAAGAACGAAGAAACAGACAAATATGAGACTGTTAAGGAAGAAAAGACCGTAAACAGCATGATACCCATCTGGAGGAAAAGCAGGAAGGAGCTTAAGGATGAGGATTACGAAAACTTTTATTCCGAGAAGCACTTTGGATTTGATAAGCCTCTTAAATGGACTCACATAAGCATCGATGGTGCTGTCAGATACGATGCTATCCTTTATATCCCTGAGAAGGCACCATTTGACTACTATACCAGAGAATACGAAAAGGGGTTGGAGCTTTATTCAAGCGGAGTTCTTATAATGAATAAATGCCCTGAACTGTTGCCAGACTATTTCAGCTTCGTAAAGGGTGTTGTAGATTCGGAGGATCTCTCCTTGAATATTTCAAGAGAAATGTTGCAGCACGATAGACAGCTTAAGCTGATGGCAAAGAAGATTGAAGAAAAGATCAAGGATGAGCTTACGTCAATGCTTAAAAATGAAAGGGATAAGTATGTCGAGTTCTTCAAGAGCTTTGGAAAGCAATTGAAGTTTGGTGTATACTCTGATTTTGGGATGAACAGGGAGAAGCTTGAGGATCTTTTGATGTTCCAATCCTCAAGGGACAAGGAGCTTGTAACGCTTGATGAGTATATTGAGAGAATGCCTGAGGACCAGCCATATATATATTATGCTGCAGGGGATTCAGTTTCAAGGCTTGAGAAGCTTCCTCAATCAGAGCTTCTAAAGGACAAGGGCTATGAGATACTTTACTTCACTGACGAGGTGGACGAATTTGCAATAAGGATGATTCCACAGTACAAGGAAAAAGAATTCAGAAACGTTTCAGGGAGCGACCTTGGTCTTAAGGATGAAGACAAGGAGGTTGTTGAGGATACTGAAACGGAGATGTTTGAAAAAATGAAGGAGATCCTGGGGGACAAGGTCAAATCAGTAAGACTTTCAAATAGACTCAAGAGTCATCCGGTATGCTTTTCTAGCGAGGGCGAGATATCCATAGAAATGGAGAAGGTCTTAAGCGCTATGCCAAATACAGAGGGAGTTCATGCTGATAAGGTACTTGAGCTAAACCATTCACACCCGATCTTTGAGAAGCTGAAGACTGCTCAAAATGATGATCCAGAGAGATTCGTTTTATATACTGAGCTCCTTTACGATCAGGCAAGACTTATTGAGGAACTACCACTGGAAGATCCAGTGGAATTCGCAAATAGAGTTGCAAAGCTGATGTAAGAAGAATATTCAATTTTAAAGCTGTGAAAAATCTTTACTAGAACATTCAAGACCGCTTGGCCAGGAAATGTACTAAGAAGTTTTTCGCAGCTTTTGTTTCTTTTAGATCATCAGTAAAAAATATATAAAAATTTTCTATTTGGTACTTTACAAAAACACTTTCACGTGGTAGCATATGAAATATCAGTTTAATATGCTAATGCGATGACAGGAAAGAGTAAGCAGTAGGAAGCTTTCAGAGAGTGCATGGTTGGTGGGAATGCACAGCGGGCGACTGAAGAACACATCCTAGAGCAGGTCGGTGAAATTCTATATGGATAGTAGCTGGATTCGGGACTCGCACCCGTTATAGTGCAGGGGTATAGAAGCTATGTACTCACAGAGGACGATGTCGTGAGGCGTCGTCGAATAGAGGTGGAACCACGGGAATAACTCCCGTCCTCTGGCATTCAGGCTGGAGGACGGGGGTTTTTTAGTCTGGATAAATATTAAACTATTATAAAGGAGAAGATGAAAATGACAAAGAGAAAAGGTATGCTGTTGATGGTAGGAATGCTGGTACTTATGATTTTGGTTACAGGCTGCACACCAAAGGCACCCGCTGCTGAGGAAGCAAAGGTTCTTGTAATGGGACTAGACGACACATTTGCACCAATGGGGTTTAGAAATGAGAAAAACGAGATTGTTGGATTTGACGTTGACCTTGCTAAAGAAGTAGCAGCAAGAAACGGTTGGGAGATCCAGTTCCAGCCTATAGACTGGGCAATGAAGGAGACTGAACTTAACGCAGGCAACATAGATATGATTTGGAATGGATACACTATAACTGAAGAAAGAAAAGAGAAGGTAAATTTTTCTGATCCTTACCTTGCTAATGCTCAAATAATAGTAACTATGGCAGATTCAGATATAACAGCAATTGCAGATCTTGCTGGC
>CAZHLQ010000410.1:0-1573 GCA_964533235.1 uncultured Gudongella sp.
GACTAAGGTCCTTAGGAAACGAGTAACCTATGATTCAAATGGTGTAGTTTCCCAATTGGAATGTTTGCGAAGATCTGCCGAAGTAACCCCTGGATCAGAAGTACCAAGTGATCATGAAAGAAAAGGAACCCCAATTGGAAGCGAAGATCCGGATAACCCAGGTCAATATAACGAATACTATCTATGGGATAAATCTTCAGACGGTGCCATTGCCGTATATATTGGAGCTACAAAAGAACAATACGATCAGTTTATGAATGGTATTTATCCACCAGACATTCCAGCTGATCAATGGATTCATGATTATACTTCCAATGGATCATCGTTGCCTCATTCTCCTTGGGGACCAGTAGTCAACGGATATTTGGTATAACGATGTTTATCAAGCGAAACGAAAATTATATGGACGTTCCTGGCGTTACATATAATGTTTATATGGCAGACGGACGATCGAGTCGAATTACTTGGGAAGAATTCAAAAATATCATGAAAACATCCCATGAATGGACATACGATCCAGAAGCCAAGGAATTTTATCACATGATTTTTGGAGCCAGAAGAACCCTCGAACCTTTTCAGCTCTATGTTCATGCTGCCGCCTACGGGTATTATGACGACATGTCGGAGTACATAAATGATGCGTAGAATTGCTAACAATTGTCAGGGAGGACAAGACGAAGTCTTGTACGACCGGTAATGACCGTTGATTTAATGTCCGCCAACGTCAATACAATTGAACGCATTATGATGCGTTCTTTCAAAATCGAGTATTGTACTGTCGTTGCTTATGATAAGTTTGGAGATTGTGGCGTACAAATTCATGATGATCCAAATGGGGAATTCTGGAATACCTGTACCGTTAAAGTAAAGGCTGTTAAAAACGACAGGGTATCTGGTTCTGGAATTTCCGATAATCCCATGGAAACCTTACACTATTATTGTAATGTTTTGCAGGGATATAATCAGAAATGGGCCGGTCATCCTTGGACTCCACGCATCGGGGATCTAGTTGCAGTCCTTTTTGTGTATAATCAAATGCCCTTGATTCTTGGAACCGTTTATAGCCTTGCCCAGGATCCTGTTTGTAGAGCACCATTTGACATCAGACGATTAGGCGATGGTGAGATTAAAGATGCACGTTATGATGATATTACTAAATGGTGTCAATGGGAAGAACCTGTGTGGAACGATCAACTAGAAGTAGTTTCGCATTATCCTGGGAAACACCCAATATGTTGGAAGAAATTTCATAGAAATCGGGATCAAATTTATATAACAGACTGTTTAGAAGGCAATCAGAGTGCATGCCAGTGTTGTACTTATCTAGACCATGTTCTTCGTAGAGGCAACCAATGGGAAAAGATCTATTCGTGTGATACAGATTCCAAGGATTGTTGTCATCCATATATTCCTGCTTGCGTAGAAAAGGCAAAACGTCGTCATGAGTGGCACGAACCATCCGGCTCCTATTTTGTTTTTCAAAATAACCCATGTGGAGATCTGGATCTTGGTAAAGGTCTGGTTCGTCTCGGTAATGCCACGTGCGAATGTAATCAAAAAGCCCATATTAATC
>CAZHLQ010000411.1:0-1768 GCA_964533235.1 uncultured Gudongella sp.
AACGATCTGTTTTGGATTGTCAGGATTTTTCACATAACCATAAGGTGGCTTTGTAGCAACTCTTTCACCACGTTCTGCCTGTGCTTTTTTAACAGCTCGGATTTTCTTACTGCAATCTTTCGCATAGAAATCATTGAACAGATTGCGAAAGGGTGCAAAATCATTATCGCCATACAGAGTATCAACAGCATCATTAATAGCGATAAATCTCACTTTGTAGTTTGGAAACACAATCTCCATGAGCTGCCCTGTTTGAAGATAATCACGTCCGAGTCTGCTCATATCCTTTACAATCAGTGTCTCAACCTGTCCATTTTCAATAAGTGACATAATTTCATTCCACGCAGGTCTGTTAAAATTTGTTCCAGAATAACCGTCATCATATAGGAATTTTAAATTCTCGAAGCCTTTATCTTCTGCATAAGCGGTTTGACCTTCTCCCTGAAAATATAGTCCACTCTAAATGTTAGAAATATGATAAAATTTTCCTGCTAAGGAGTGGAAGAAATGAAAAAATCGAGGTACACGGAGGAGCAAATCGCGTTCGTGCTGAAGCAGGCAGAATTAGGGATTCCCGTAGAGGAAGTCTGCCGGAAAATCGGAATAACGGAACAAACCTTCTATCGCTGGAAGACGAAATATGGCGGAATGCTGCCGAGCGATATGAAACGTCTTAAGCAACTTGAGGAAGAGAACACCAAGCTTAAAAAGCTGGTGGCAGATCTAAGCCTTGACAAGGCTATGCTGCAGGATGTGCTGTCAAAAAAGTTCTAAAGCCTGCTCATCGAAAAGACATGGCCAGATATCTTCAAAAGCACTATAAGATCAGCGAACGCCGTTCTTGTCGTGTGCTGCGGATCCATCGTTCGGAATACCGATATCAGCCAAAGCAGGATGATCAGGCTTTCCTGAGAATGAGAATCAAAGAAATCGCTTCCGTGAGAGTAAGGTATGGATACAAGCGAATCCATATACTATTGAAACGGGAAGGCTGGAAAATCAATCATAAAAGAGTCTATCGACTCTACTGCGAAGAGGGATTGAACCTTAGGAATAAAAGCAGGCGCAAGAAAGTCAGTGTGCCAAGAGTCCCGGAAAAGAATGCTCCTGTACAAATAAACGAGTGCTGGGCGATGGATTTTGTGTCTGATCAGCTGTATGATGGGAAAAGATTCAGGGCGCTGACACTGATCGACACTTTCAGCCGGGAATGCCTGGAAATCCATGCGGACAAGTCGATCAAAGGCGAGACTGTCGCAATGGTATTAGATCAGGTTAAAGAAGAACGAGGGCTGCCAAAGAGAATCAAGGTAGATAACGGTCCGGAGTTCATATCAAGAGCTTTGGATGCATGGGCCTATTTGAACAAGGTTCATTTAGAATATTCACGTCCTGGAAAACCAACGGATAATGCACACATCGAATCTTTCAATGGTAGCTTTCGGGATGAGTGCCTGAACGTAAACTGGTTTATGTCGCTAGAAGATGCGAGAATAAAGATAGGAAAGTGGAAAAATGACTACAATGAATTCAGACCGCACAGTGGACTAACACATATGACGCCGTCAGAATTCGCTTCTGCTGCAAAGGCTGCAGCCATTTAGGAGATCGATTTTTAACATTGAAACTGGACCAAATTTTGGGGGACCGTCAATTAAATTCCTGCTTACACTTGATATTTCGGTTGCTCTTTTCCACGAAGAAAATTTCTGTTTTCCCCACAGGCTCGCCGCTCAATTGTTCCCAGGCCCTTTTGTATATCGCCAGC
>CAZHLQ010000412.1:0-1875 GCA_964533235.1 uncultured Gudongella sp.
GTTATTAACATTGTACCAATATTAGAAAATGTGGTTACTGCCCTACCTGCAGCAATGGATGCCATTCTTCTTGCTATTGGAGACCTTCTTCCGGTTCTTCTTAGTACCGTGACAGATCTCTTCAGTCAGGTCCTGGAAACACTCCTTAGTCTGCTTCCCGAGCTAATTCCAGCAGCTGTAGATGCGGTTATGACCATTGTTGGAGCGCTCATTGAGAACTTGCCGCTTTTAATCGATGCTGCCATACAACTTATTACTGCTTTAGTAGAGGGGTTAGGGTTGGCTCTGCCTGAGCTGATTCCAGCGATGATTGAAGCAGTCATTCTGATTGCTAGCACTTTAATTGATAATATGAGCTTAATTCTAGATGCTGCCTTTCAGTTAATTAGTGGGTTAGCTCAAGGACTTTTGAATGCCCTTCCTACATTAATAGAAGCCTTACCTCAAATCATCAACAGTATTATTGGCTTTATTACCAGCAATCTACCTAGACTCATTGAAATGGGTGTCCAGCTAACCATCCAACTTGGTATGGGCTTGATCAGGGCTATTCCGCAGATTGTTGCTCAACTACCACAAATCATATTCTCTATTGTGAGTGGGCTTGCTAGAGGAATTCCATCTATACTGGAGGTTGGAAAAAATATCGCAAGAGGCTTATGGGATGGTATTGCATCAATGATTGGTTGGCTTGGAGAAAAAGTGAAAAACATGGTCAATGGTATTGTTGGTGGGGTTAAGAAGGTTCTTGGCATCAACTCCCCCTCGAAAGTCTTTGCTGGCATTGGATCTAATATGGGTGAAGGTATGGGAGAAGGTTTCACAGAGGCCATGAGTGGTGTGGAAAAAGATATGTTAGGCGCAATACCTACAGATTTCAATCTTGATACTAGACTCAATATGGTTGATGCGCTTCAAGGATTTCATCCTAATAGAGAGATGACTTCAGTAATACAGCATACAGGAGTGATTGAGGTCAGAGGAATTAATTCAAAGAATGAGCTAACTGGTGTGGTTGAAATCATTATGGACCAGTTTAGAAGGGAGGCCAGAATCTGATGATTAGACTTGAAACCTCTAACGGAGAAGTCTTGTCGAAAATTCTGAAAGACCTCTCTCCCTTTGAACATGCTTCCAATCGTGTAGTAAACCGGCTCTTAGATGGCAGTTATCATGTTCAGGTGATCGGTAGCCCACTTAAAAGCACGACAGGAACAATCGTATCCAGTTTTAGGCAGGCAGAGAAAATCAACCTTCTAAGTGATCTTGGGACCCCGCTGGTTATGATTTTTCTTGATAAAAAATATGTAGTCTACATCGATGAGAATATTTCTTGGAAACGGATAAATTTTGCGCACGGTAATTTAGATAAGAGTCTTTTTGAAGGAACAATTAAAATGGTTGTCAAAGAGGAGGTGTCACCTTGAGAAGTTTCACCCCCTATTTGAATGAAAAGCTGAAAAGCACACAGCAGACTCCAGCGAATAAGGCCGACCCAAAGATGAGCATAAGGGTAAGCAGGGCTAGGACCACTGTAATGGATTCAAACTACTGGACCATTGAAACCATAAGGACAGCAGACAATTTAGGGGATATCTCCCTAGCAGCAAGAAGAAGAGTTCCCTATGGGCAACCGGACAGCATCTACGAGATTCATATTGAAGGTGGAATTATTAAAACATCAATCAGGAAGTATCCTGATTACTTTAAACTTGGTTGGGTTCATCAGTTTGAACTTGGAGAAGGTAGTGCTGTGGCCATAGCCTTTAATGGAAACTGGCAGCTTCATAGAAGAAAATGGAGACTTGCAACGGATGAGAAGCCCTTTATATTTTGGGTGGATAGTCAAGGGATATTATGGAGTCAGCTGTGGGA
>CAZHLQ010000413.1:0-2150 GCA_964533235.1 uncultured Gudongella sp.
GAAGATCTCCTACTGAAGAGGAACTTAATTACGTTTATGGAAAGACATTAGACGAACAAATGGAATTTTTTTCTGTGGAAAGAAGTCATAAGCTTGTTGAGGCTTATAAATCATTCTATCGGGCGCATATGGATGAACGAACTCACTTATTCGAGGGAGTAAAGGATCTCCTGGATGATTTGGCCAAAATGGATATAAAAGTAGCTACAGTAACTAACAAGGGTTCAAGAGGCGTAAGACATGCATTTGATAAATTTGATATTGGCAAGTACTTTGAAGCTACAATATCTGCAGATGATGTTTCGAATGGGAAACCAGACCCGGAAGGTATTTTTGCAGTTCTTAATAGATTGGGTGTAGAGGCAGAGGAAGCCTTGTTTGTTGGCGACAGCTTGAATGACATTTCTGCAGCTAAAAAAGCCGGCGTCTTATCTGTCCTGGTGAGCTGGACCTTGTTCCACGAGGATCACTATTCAGAGTTTGGAGCAGATTTTATAATAAATAAACCTACAGAACTATTAAACCTCATCAAAAAGCAGTAGGGACGGTTCCTACTGCTTTTTACTCAACTAGCAGTTATCTAGTTTACTTCCATGATCAATAATGTAACGTCATCAGTCAGTCTTTCAGCGTTTCCAATATGCGTATATAGATCCTTTTTTAAACCATACTTTAGATCCTTGGAGTTTGCCATATAATTGTTAAGTAGGAAGTCCTTCAACTTTTCTTGCCCATATACTTGATTGCTAACATTTTTTGCTTCTACCAGACCATCTGAGTAAAACATTATCTTATCTCCTGATTCCATTTGAACTATTCTGTTTTCATATGTAGGGACTATATATTCCCCAAGCTTACATATAGAGAATCCCCTGGAGTTAAGCTCCAGGACTTCGCCTGAGTTCTTTATGACATAAGGTGAAGCATTCATACCTGCAGACGCATATGTCAGTGTTTTAGTTTTTTTGTTATATATTCCATATAGCAATAGAATATAAGTTTCATCCTTGAAATTAGTATTATTGAAGCCTCTGTATACGGAATCCAAAACCAGTCCGGGAGAGATTATTTGGTTGAGACCATACTCATCTTTATTTATAGGAACTATGCTTTGGTTAGCAAAGATAGTTAGCATAGCAGCCGAGACACCATGTCCTGACACATCTCCTATGTAGAGAGCAACATTCTCTTCATCTAATTTTATTACATTGTAAAAATCTCCGCTTAACCGTTCTACAGGTAAATATTCGGCACTGAATTTAACTGACGAGTCTTCGGGCATATTATTCGGCATAAGTCTTAGCTGCATTTCCTTAGCATATTCAATATCCTTAAGTAGAATCGAGTTGGCTTCCTCAAGATCCTTGGTCCTCTGCTTGACGAGCAAGTTGAGGTTCTCAGAATACTCCCGTAGTTCATTTCTAGCCTTCTTGACCTCTCGGTAAGGCTCACTTATATTATCTATATAGATTGCCTTATAAAGAACTATTGCAGCCACGATCTTGAATATGTGTCCAATGTAATTAAAAGCATCGTACACGCTGCCATAGCTAGTAAATGCAAATTCGGAAAAAATCATAAAAATCAATGCTATGATAAATTGCTGCTCACGTACCTGTTGAGTTTTATTATATTCAGCAAGAACGATAGCAAGTGTATAAAGCATGATTGAAATAATTACATATTCCATAACGATCTTAGTTGTTGTAAGGCCGGTCTCTTCTATCAGCATAGGGGGGAATAAGTTTGGAAGGTATGTAACAATCAAAAATAAAGTAATCGCAAAAATAATAGTAACCGCAAAAAATAGACCCTTCTTGATATTGCTTTTCAGAGATCCAGGTATCAAAACTGCTGCTAAGAACCCTAAGCTGCCTAAAGCTCTTGAGAGGATCCAAAGAGTCGTTGCTCGGTTTGCTGAGCTATTCGCTATGAAGAAGTCTGCCATACCCTTAAAACTAAATGTATGGAAGGTATCAAGAGCACCCATGAGTAAAAAAGAACAACCCAAAACAATCAAGCTAAGTCTTTTGGATTCTTCATATACAAAATATGAAACTGTAAATATTGAAAAGGACACCAATATACTTGCAAATTCGAATATCATATGCCAAGTCAAATAATCAGCTACAGACATTAACTTCATAAAC
>CAZHLQ010000414.1:0-2555 GCA_964533235.1 uncultured Gudongella sp.
GTTCATATATATCAAATCCCAGTACTCTCCAATCAAGAATCAAGTCTATGTCCTCAGAAAATCGTTCAATTAAATTGTAGCACTTTGATAGACTGGTCCCTCCCTTAAAAGCAAATCTATCCTTATACTCACAATGATGAAACAAATAATCCAACATAAAGGTTACCCAATAGTCTTTTTCAACAACGGCTTAATTTATTGACATCCTTTGGGCAGTGTTCCTCAGTATCACCCTAAGGTCATCTTTTGAGTATCTTATTGACTCAAACATCTAAACCTCCACATTGCTTATTCTTTTTATCGCATCATGAATCCACCTTGGAGTTGCCCTGGCTTCTAGTAGAAGATTTTCTTTTAATTCACTAGATAGCTGTTTCCCGATTTTCTCTATATGTGTATCTCTAATATTATCCTTACCAATGGCTTTTATTGCATGAATAATCATTGCAGTTTTGGGCGACATTTTTGATATTAGAGCATTACTACTATGCTTAAACTCAATTGTTGTATTCTCAAAAGTAAACTTAACATATCTTCCATCAGATACATATGTCCACTTTGCAGATACTTGCGTTGAAAGTCCCAAAAGATTCAAGGCTGTATTTCCCGACGGAGTAATTGTCCAGTTATATTTGCGCGCAATAGCTAATGCTACTTGGTGTGCTGAAGGGGCTTCATACTCTCCAATCAGGTTACTGAATACTGGGTTGTAATAAATTCCTTTTAAAATTCTTTGGATTTTTCCTTCATTAGTTAACCTGTTTAATGTTTTGCGTACTGTTTCATAGTCTGCAATATCAAAGAAATCCATAGCAATAAAAACCGTTCCAGGCTTTGAATTGCTTATTCTATTCAATATCGCCTCCTTGAAATTCATATATTACTACCTCCTAAACTAATACTTTTTGTCCCAAATATTATACAATATTTGGGACAAAAAGTATAGTGTACAGTATGCATTTTAATCAAGCGATATTTTGTTTATGGTTATCTAATAATGAAATAATACGTCTTACAAAGTATTTCAACAGGAACGTATTCACACATCTTTAGAATAATATACCACAAAAATGGATATGTTATTCCAGTATTCCCTCCAGTTGTATACCCAGCAATATTTTCTTATGGCTTATTTCATTATTTGGAGCATGAAGTTAAAAATCTCATAAATTCATTTCTTCCAACTGCATCCCCTTTAAATACGCCGCAGTCTTCAAGTATGCTAACAAATGTACTGCCCACTTCCTCGTAGACCACCGACTCAATGTTGTACTCATTAAGCTGATGCCTGTTTGCTATATCCAAAGCCCAGTCATAAAACATTGAAAGTTCTTCATCGGTCCTGATTTTTTCAATCTGGTCTGAAAGCATCATTTCCTGAAGTCTTGCCAATTGATCTTTCAGTCTGGCAGGTAAAACAGCCAAACCCATAACCTCGATCAGTCCAATGTTTTCCTTCTTGATATGGTGGTACTCTTCCCTCGGATGATAAACCCCATACGGTCTTTCACTTGTGGTCAAGTTGTTTCTAAGGACCAGGTCCATCTCAAACTTCCCGTCTCTCATCCTTGCTATAGGAGTTATGGTATTGTGTTCAGTATCTTCAGTATGTGAGAATATCCCCAGTTCCTTATTGGAGTAGCCCTTCCACTTCAGGAATATTTCATCCGATGTCCTCGCCAACTCTTCCCTGGAATCAGATCTCAACCTGATCACGCTTAAGGGCCAGTCCAGTATACAGGCATCAACGGATTTGCTTAAGCTTATTGAACCCAACTCATCCGCCAGCTCCATCGGGAATGTGTAGTTGCCTCCTTGGAAATGGTCGTGGCTTAAGATTGAACCTCCAACTATTGGAAGATCTGCATTAGAACCTATAAAATAGTGCGGAAACTGCTCCACAAACTCAAGCAGCCGTACAAAGGTATCCTGTGATATTTTCATTGGGACGTGTTCAGCCTTCAATACTATGGCATGCTCATTGTAGTACACGTAAGGAGAGTATTGAAAATACCACTCTTCCTTATTTAAATTAAGCCTTATCAACCGGTGGTTTCCCCTGGCCGGGTGGCCTGGATATCCTGCGAAGCCTTCGTTCTCCTTGCACAACAGGCACATGGGATACTTAACATCCTTCTTCACGTTAGCGATATCCCTGGGGTCTTTCTCAGGCTTTGAAAGATTGATGCTCAGATCTATTTGACCGTACCGGGAACCGTACTTCCACCTAAGGTCCTTGTCGATCCTTTTCTTCCTTATGTAGTTCGATTTGATTGCAAAGTCATAATAATAGTCAGTGGCGCTTTCCGGAGACCCGGCATATCTATTGAAAAATTCTCTTTCAATGGCAGAAGGCATAGGAATAATTTGAGATACGACTTCAGTATCAAACCTATCCAGGCTTTCCACAGTATTGATCTTTACCAACCCACTTTCAAGTGCCCAATTTCTGAACTCATCTAGCAGATCCTCTATGTTCAGATCTTTGCAGTTTTTCATTGAGATTGCTTCAAAGGAGTCCAGACCTAGCAGATTGATAAGCCTATTGGCGCAGT
>CAZHLQ010000415.1:0-4666 GCA_964533235.1 uncultured Gudongella sp.
GGCAACATCTGGAGATTTCCGTACCTGGCAGGCGAGAATGGCGGTGGAGCATTTATTGTAATTTATTTGGTTATCGTCGCTTTGGTAGGAATGAGCATTATGCTGGCTGAGTTTACTGTTGGTAGAAAGACTGGACTTGCAGCGGTTGGTGCTTACAAGAAACAAAACAGGAATTTCACCTTTGCCGGGGTTCTCGGAGTACTTAGCGGATTCTTTATAATGGGCTTCTACCCAGTAGTAGGTGGATGGGCATCTGCTTATATGTTTAAGTCAGCTACAGGTCTTTTAGCAGATCCAGCTACAATAGGTGACGCTTTTGGAGCATTCATATCCAGTCCAGTTGAACCATTGGTTTGGATGGTATTATACCTGATCGTAAATATCCTTATAGTAGCAAAGGGTGTTTCAGGTGGTATTGAAAAGGCAAGTAAAATCCTAATGCCTAGCTTGTATGTAATGTTTATTGCAATAATCATCAGAAGCGTAACTCTTCCTGGAGCAGCAGCAGGTCTTGAGTTCCTATTTAAACCTGATTGGTCAGCAGTTACAGGAGCTACAGTCCTTGCAGCGCTTGGACAAGTATTCTTCTCACTTAGCCTTGGTATGGGATGTATGATCACCTACGGATCATATCTTAGCAAGAGCGAAAACCTCCCATCAAGTGCACTTACTGTATCTCTTATGGATACAAGTGTTGCACTACTTGCAGGAATCGCAATGTTCCCAGCAATGTTCGCATTCGGCATGGAGCCTGCAGCAGGCCCTGGACTAGTTTTCGTAGTTATGCCTCAGATATTTGCTCAAATGGGTGGAATCGGTGCAATACTATCTATAGTATTCTTCCTAGCACTTGCAGTTGCAGCTCTAACCTCATCAGTATCACTTCTTGAGGTAGTTGTAGCATATCTTATGGATGAAAGAGGATGGGCTCGTAAAAAGGCAGTTTACTCAGCATCAGGAGTAATGGCTGTTATGTGTATCCTATCATCACTGTCACTAGGAGTAATGTCAGGAGTTACCTTCCTGGGAGTTGGAGCATTTGACTTCTTTGATATCCTTACAGACAAGATATTCCTTGCAATCGGTGGTTTGATACTTGCAGTATTTGTAGGCTGGTTCATGGATAAGAACGAGCTTAAGGCGGAAATGACAAACAACGGAACTAAAGAGTTCAAGCTTTTCGAAGCTTGGTATTTCATGATAAAGTTCGTTATACCAGTAGCGATCGGTATAATAGCAGTTACAGGTATTATGGGAATTGCTCAAAGGAGCTTGATGCTTTTTGGTCTTGCGATAATAGCAGTTCTTGCAATATTCTCCAAGAAGCTATAACGATCAAAAATAAAAAATTGCCACCCAATTGGGTGGCAATTTTTTATGCGGTTTGTGTTTTTTCTATTTCATCAAGAAATACTTCAAATGGTTGGTTGCCTACGAATTCATAATTGTCGTTGATAACGATCTTTGGTACACTGGAAACATTATACTCCTCTGAAAGATCATAGAAGGTCTGTGCTTCAATCATCTCGGCAGTTATATTTTCATTAAATAGAGCCAGATGATGTGCCTTCTCAACTGCGCCTGGACAATGCGGGCACCCTAGTGTAACAAATACTTTAATATTTACAGGCTTCCCAATCCTGGATAGTCTGTCGGAAATTGCTACAGGTAGCGTCTGCCCATTGCCAGAAACTGCAATGACACTGCTGATGAATGAGTTGATTTCATGTCCTGAAGGTATGCCGTTGAATTTGATCCTTTTATATTCACCAGCTTTATCGAGAAGAACGAGACTGGGCGTAAGAGATACTCCATACTTCTCAGCCAATTCAGAATCCTTATTAAGGTCGTATTCCACCAGTGACATCTTAGGAGATGCCTGTATCAGTTCATTTACAAAATCTCTGGTTTCCAAACATGTCTCACAGTGTTCATCCTTAGTAAATAGAGCAATTCTAACTTCGTTTTCCATAGCAGAGAATATTTCCTTTAACTGTTCCAAAACTTCTTCATTTATATACTTCATACTTTATCCCCCTTATTATTTCAAGTTATTAATATAGTCGTTTGCAGCTAATGAGCATTTTGCTCCATCGGCAGCCGACATAATGATCTGCTTATATGGTGTGTCCGTAACATCTCCGGCAGCAAATACTCCAGGAACACTCGTCATGCCATGCTTGTCTACGGTTATTTCATTTCTTGAGTTCAGCTCAACATAACCTGCAAACATCTCGCTATTGGGCAAATAACCGATTTCTACGAATAATCCTGCTGCGTCTATAGTATACTCCTTCGAGCTTTCCTTATCGTGCACCCTTATTCCACTCATAAATCTGTCGCCAACTACCTCGAGTATGTCAGTAGAAAGCCTGATCTCAACATTTGGTTTTTGAACCAGCTGGTCCACCAATATCTTGTCAGCCCTGAACTGTGAGCGGTGAACAAGTGTGACCTTTGCAGCGATCTTTGAAAGATCGAGAGCAGCTTCAACTGCTGAGTTTCCACCACCTGCAACGATTACTTCTTCCTCTGCAAATAGGGGACCGTCGCATATTGCACAATAGCACACGCCCTTACCTGAAAACTCCTTTTCACCGGATACACCAAGTCTTCGAGGCTTGCTACCTGTTGCTATAATGACCGTTTTTGTTTTTAGAGTCTTACCACTCTTCAATTTAACAATTTTTATACTTGTGTCAGTTTCGTTCTGGATCGTTTCTACCTCCTCATATTCGAGGATAGGGACCTTAAGCTCTTCTACATGCTCCAGGAACTTTCTAACCAGACCTTCACCTGTGAGAGAAGGGAAGCCTAAGTAGTTTTCAACGGATGAAGTATCCATGACCTGACCACCCTTATCTCTGGCGATTATAATTGTATCAAGTCCTTTTCTCTTTGCGTACAAAGCGGCATTTAAACCTGCAGGGCCAGCACCCAATATAAGAAGATCATAAATCTTATTATCATTCTGACTGGCTGCCACGGTTTTTTTGTGTAAATTGATTTCTAAACTCATACAGCACCTCCATAACATTAGAGCTAATACATTCATATCAGCTTCATTATCCTAAAACAAATATACCCCAAGGGGGTATATTTGTCAACAAAAAGATTGCTGCCTATGATTTATACCATTAGCAGCAATCACTGTTAGGATATATAAATTAATTATTGATTCAATGCTCTGAGAAGCTCCTTAAGCTTAGCAAGTACGATCTCCCTGTCATAGGCCTTTTGGTCAGCTTCCTTGATCTTTTCATTGATGTAATCAAAAAGACCCTTGTTGATGCCGTTATACTTGAACGATATTGTGACAGGTCTGGGTTTGTATCTGGAGATGATTGAGAAGGCATCTCTTCTGACCAATATCTTTATGTCCTTGAAAAGCTTTTTATCAAGCAATATCACGCTGTAATTTTCATAGGTCTCCAGTAAAGAAATCACATTAATAAGATGCTGCTTATAATGCCCTAGCTCGTAGGGTAGGGGACCATCTGGAAAGAAGTGGCTGAGGTCGATCATCACTTTTCCTGATTTAACATCCTCTACACTTGGAAGAGACATAATATCGATATACCTGTTATCCTTAAGACATTCAAAGAATAGCTCCTGCCTTTTTAGAAGAAACCTCTCAGCGCTTTCCTTCATCCAGCCTGCATTTTCATGTACTTCATTAATGACAGATACTGGCATGGTAATAGAACTTAGGCTTTGACTGAATGAACAGGTTTCTGAAAATATAGATTCAGCATCAAGAAGTTCTTTTAAATACTCTGTTCTGTTCTTATCAGTAAACACCTCCAGCAATGGCTGACACTTTTCAATTAAACCGTAGAAGGTTTCGATCAGTGATTTTACCTTCGTCTTATCGGTAATATAATAGTTCAGCTGTGAATCGGATCTGTTGTCAAGGGAGGCAGACGTAAGAGCCAAAGAGTCACCGGCTATCATCAACGTCTGTCTGAAGGGACCCCAGTTATCCGTAGGGTAGTAATATGACTCCAGATTTCCATGCATGTAGATTGGAAGCCACTTTTCAATTGCACCGAGAATATTCTCTAACTCTCCCTCAACAGAGTGGACCAATATAAACCTGTGTCCTCTCTGAAGCACTTTATTTAGCAGTTGAGTCCATGCAAAATAGAAGTTTACGTCGTCGATCAACCAGGATAAAGGCTCGTCGCTATAGAGATAGATATTTGTTGGCGCCAGTAGGCTGGCTTCAAATAAGAATTTCTTTATTCCATCACGTTTTCCTTCAAGGCCGACATAATCCGAAGTAATGAGAAAGTCATCCAGATCAGCTGTTTCCTTCAAATTCTGATCAACATTGTCAACACCAAAAAACTCTATTTTCTCAATAAGGTTTTTGACAAGATTTGCATTCTTGACTGGGGCTTCATCCTTCAACCACTGGATCAGATAGTCTTTGGTTGTATCTGTATCTCCTGAAGCAGAAGAAAGAGACTGCTCAAGCTGCTCTGTCAGATCACTTAGCTTTTCCATTTCAGCAGCTTTTTCTACAATAAGTTTGGAGATATCCTCCAAATGGCTGCTCCTTTCGGAAGGTAATCGATTACCTGTACGCCATCTGCTTATCAAAGATACGTCTACTTGTAGTGCTTCTGCAAGCTGGTAATTAGTAATTTCAAACATATTCAAC
>CAZHLQ010000416.1:0-1714 GCA_964533235.1 uncultured Gudongella sp.
GATATTATCAAAGCGATATTGGAGTACTCAGAGATCACAGACCCTGTTGCGGTAGTTGGAATATCGCCACCTTACTACCCTGCTGTTGCCAATGATGTTTTAGATAAAGATGTCTATTATGCTTTCGATGACCTGGAGATAAGTTTAAGAGAAGAATTTGGATTTGGATTACGACATGTTTACTCAAATCTTGGAATGACAGACATAAGCTATATGTCCTGTACAGATCCACAAGGGGAGAGAGAGTTCCTGGAAAACATGACTGTACCGATAGAACTCTATGATATCCCAGTTGAGAGAATAGCAGAGTTAAACATCCCAACCTATAAGATTGGTCCAATTGAAATAGATATCCATAAGATTGGAGAAAGAGTTTATTTACCTGATGTTGAAGCCGTTATTCCAAAAGTATTTAATAAAATTATAAGAAACCTGTCAATAAAATAGTTTTTCTATGAAAAAAACTCAGGAAATTATTCCTGAGCTTTTTCATGGTCATATCGCCTCGAATATCATAATTTCCTTGCTTTCAAGAAGATCTGCGATCGCTGGGCCAAAAAACGCGAAATGAGGCGTTGCTTTATGGTATTCAAAAGCCTCCATGCTTGTGTACTTCTCATACAGGAATACCTTGTTTCCGTTTACGGCTGCTTCATAGTTCAAACAGCCAGGCTCTGCCAGACTGTTCTCTGAATTCTTCTTTAACAACTGAATGAACTCCTCAAGCTTGTCCTCTTTTACCACGTAATTAACTTGTATAACTACCTTTTTCATCTGATCAACCTCCCATTGGCTAAATTATCCACGTATCAATGCAGCATGTAAAAATTATTGTCCAATTATTTTTCTATAGTAATCAAGCTCCAGGATTTTAGCTGAGTAGTAGAATTTCTCTTCAATCATAGCTGAGATCTCTCTGCGGTACTCCTCCTGAATTTCGGGACTTTCATCCTTAAATTCACCGAAGGCTTCAAATTTTCCTGTTCTTGAGTTGTATCTTCCCTTGTCAGTTATAAAACTTCTGTCATACAACAGTACCAGAGGTTTTGAATCAGATAACAGGTCCCTGCCCATCAAAAGTCTGGAATCATATTCAAGCCCCATAAGATTTGTAATAGTAGGCAGAATATCCAGGCTTGAACCAGGTTTATCGATCGTTATCGGCTCCATTCCTTTGGCATAAAGGATGAAAGAATTCTTATAAAGCTCGAAGGTTTCCTCTATTTCATGACCTGCCAAGGCGTCAAGATCGTTTTTAGCAAGAGCATAGGGATAATGATCTGCACTCAGCGCAAAAAGTGTATTTTCCGCCATTCCAGCTTTCTCCAGCTCTGTCAGCATATACTCAAGTGCTCTGTCAAGCTCTACTTGTGTAGCAAGGTACGCCTTTGCTCCTTCGGGATAGGGAAGATCCTTCACAACATCCTTGTTCTTATTTGCGATGAAGTTTCCACTAAAGGTATACCTCATGTGACCGCTTACAGTCATATAATATGCATGAAATGGCTGATTCCCAATATATTCCGGAAGTGTAAGCTCCATCATTTCAAGATCGGATTCGGGCCAGGTCTTGGTAACGTTTAGACCGTTGCCCAAGCCCTTGTATTCATAGCCTGCATTTGGATGTGAAAGATGCCTGTCGTAGTAATCATAGGAATGATTGTGGTAAGCCTTCGTGATGTAACCCTGCTTTTTAAGTTGATTTCCCATTGTA
>CAZHLQ010000417.1:0-7054 GCA_964533235.1 uncultured Gudongella sp.
GGCAGGTACGCAAAGACCTTCGTTTTAGGAAGAGAGCGAGACATACCCATGCTGCAGGCCAATCGTGGCGGATTGGCTGGCCAAGACCTTGTGCATCAGATAATGATACTTCCGTATAGTCACAGTCCGAGCGTGATCAAACCGTCGCAGGCAATGAGTACGGCCCGCCATCAGAATGGAGGGAGGTGAAAGTCCTATGAGAGCGTAATCCCACGCTTGTCCGGTCCATCCAAAGAACCAGAATCAAATACAGCAGCCGCACTGCATTCAGGCATTCTTAATGATGCTTCATCCTACGCGGTGCGGCTGCTTTGATTTTCATGTCAATTTTATTGATGGTTATATTCCACTGCATCGACAACATTGTCACATGAAACCGAGACGTGATACCCTCACCTTAAGTTCATCATCCCTGCAGAATTAAATAAAACCCCTGCATTCATCCTGGACATACCAAACCGCCGGGGCGCTTTTACCGACGGCTTGGTATATTCAGGAGATCCATCCTGAGAAAGAAAGGAGAAAACGAAAATGACAACCGAAAGAAAATTCACCATCGAACCATCAAGATTTATTCATGCTGAAGAAGTCGCAGAGATTTTAGGTGTGTCGGTATCCTCTGCGTACCGGATCATCAAGCGTCTTAACAATTCTCTTAAGGACCAGGATAAAATCACCGTGGCCGGTAAGATCAGCAGACGCTATTTCGAAGAGAAAGTGATGCTGTAAATACTAAACACGTAAAGCAACATGACACGAGATTTCATGGTTCAGTGCTTTGCGGCCAGAGAGGGTGATGCTATGCCAACCTATAAAAATGAAGCCACTGGCAGCTGGTATTGTGCCTTTTACTATACCGACTGGTTAGGCAACCGAAAAAAGAAAAAGAAGGAAGGCTTTAAAACCCAAAGAGAAGCCAAGACTTTCGAACGACAATTCATTGAGAAGGCGGAAGCCAGTCCCGACATGTCCTTTGGCACCCTGGTGTCCATCTACATGGAGGATTGTAAGACACGGCTCAAGCCAACCACCTACAGTGGCAAGGAATGCCTTATCAACACAAAGCTGCTGCCTTTTTTCGAGGAGATGCCCATCAACAAAATTGAACCCGCAACGATTCGCAAATGGCAAAATACCTTGATGGAGGATGAGAGCGACTATTCACAAACTTATTTGAAAACCATCCACAACCAGATCTCCGCCATTTTTAACTTCGCCTCCAAGTATTATAAGCTTCAAACCAACCCCGCCAGAGTGTGCGGCAGCATGGGTAAGAAAAATGCAGAGTCCATGTTGTTCTGGACTGTAGAGGAATTCAGGAAATTTCTCCCCTTTGTCTCGGATAAGCCAGTTTCAAAGCTGGCCTTTGAAATCCTGTTTTGGACGGGTATCCGATCGGGTGAATTGTTGGCATTGACTTTGAACGATTTTGACTTTGATGCCAAAACATTATCTATCACAAAAAATTACGCCCGCCATGAGGGTGAAGATCTGATCATGGAACCCAAGACGCCCAAGAGTCGCCGACTGATCGCAGTGCCATCCTTTCTTTGTGCTCTGGTCCAGAAATACGCCGAACAGCTTTATGACTACGAACCAAACGAAAGGCTTTTCCCGGTGACCAAATCCTATTTGCACAGCGAGATGACACGAGGGACGAAGAAATCTGGCATCAAGCGCATTCGCGTTCATGACCTGAGACATTCCCATGCCTCCATGCTGATTGAGGAAGGCTTTTCAGCCCTCCTGATCTCAGAAAGACTGGGACACGAAAGTATAGAAACAACGCTTCAGACCTATTCGCATCTTTATCCCAATAAGCAGATCGAAGTCGCCAATCGCTTGGATCAAATGAATAAACCAGATAGTCCAAATGAATAATTACAATAGGACCTGTAGTACGCTTTTAGTACGGTCAGCAAAAAGCAAACCCTGAAACCACGTTATATCAATGGTCTCAGGGTTTTTAACTGCTATTCCCACTCAATTGTCCCGACTGGTTTTGGAGTGAGATCATAAAGAACTCTGTTTACTCCCTTTACCTCATGGGTAATCCTGTGAGTTATTATATCCAGTACGTCATATGGTACTCTTTCGATCGTAGCTGTCATAGCGTCAACCGTGTTTACGGCACGTATAACGACCGGCCATTCAAAGCTACGCTTGTGGTCTCTTACTCCAACCGACTTTACATCTGGAACAAGTGTGAAGTATTGCCAAACCTTACCCTCTAACCCAGCCTTGGCAAACTCTTCTCTAAGTATAGCATCAGATTCCCTAACAGCCTCTAGTCTGTCTCTAGTTATAGCTCCAATACACCTTACACCAAGACCCGGTCCCGGGAAGGGCTGTCTGAAGACCATCGATTTGGGAAGACCTAGGGAAAGTCCGCATTCTCTTACCTCATCCTTGAAGAGCATCTTCAGGGGTTCCACCAGATCAAAATGGAGATCCTCTGGCAGACCACCTACATTATGATGGCTCTTTACTGCCTTTACTGTCTTAGTACCTGACTCGATTATATCCGGATATATAGTGCCCTGAGCAAGGAACTTAACATCCTCAAGCTTTCTCGCCTCATCCTCAAATACCCTTATAAATTCAGAGCCTATGATCATACGCTTTTTCTCAGGATCCTCCACGCCAGCAAGCTTATCCAGGAATCTATCCACAGCGTCAACATAGACGAGATTCGCTCCCATTTTTTCCCTGAATACTCTTATTACTTCCTCAGGTTCTCCCTTTCTGAGAAGCCCATGGTTTACATGAACACAGGTAAGCTGCTTTCCTATCGCCTTGATAAGAAGCGCTGCAACTACCGAGGAGTCAACTCCACCTGAAAGTGCCAACAGCACCTTCCCACTGCCGACCTGGTCTCTTATCAGAGCTACCTGCTCAGTTATGAAATTCTCAATATTCCAGTTTGATTCTGCTTTGCAGGATCCGAAGATAAACTCCTTCATCCTTTCAAGCCTTAAAGATTCATCCGTCGGCCATGGAGCATTGCCTTCAAAGTCGACTGAAAGAATTGGCACTCCCGCCTCTGACAATGCCCGAGATGGTTTGATCTCTTCTCCGTCTACTACTTTGTTCTCCCCTCCATTGAGTATTATCCCTTTGATATTGGTGATTTTCGAAAGCTCTTCTGCAGTAATATCGTGGGGGTGGATCTCAGTAAATACTCCAAGCTCCCTTATTTCTCTCGCTATGTAGGTATTCTTGGTGCTCCCAAGATCGATCACAAGTATTTTATCCTGTTTCATAACATACCTCCTTAATTAATGGACATATTGTAACACAACTTTTTCAAACAATACAGAGAATAATTGCTAATTCTAGATGTAATAGTAGTTTTTTGTTGAGTACAATGTCTCCGTAGTATTGGTAGTCAATTAAGAAATACTTCAAAGCATCCTTTACCGAAAGCAAAGTGTCTACTCTATAGCTGCAGATAATGCAATGTATCAGGCGAAAGTGCACGGTAGAAACCAGACAGTGATATATTCTGCTCACTGAATGGGAGTAAAAACATGACTCAAGGTCATATTTTTACTCCCATTCGATAGTTGCTGGGGGTTTGTTGGTTATATCATACACTACTCTGTTTATATGTCTTACTTCGTTTACGATCCTGCTTGAGATATGTCCAAGAATCGACCAGGGAATCTGTGCAAACTCTGCAGTCATAAAGTCTATGGTAGTTACAGCCCTCAACGCCAGGGTAAAGTCGTAGGTCCTTCCATCTCCCATTACACCGACGCTTTTAGTGTTTGTAAGAACTGCAAAATACTGATTTATATCTGTATCAAGAGCCGCAGCTGCAATTTCCTCTCTGAATATCGCATCTGCTGCCTGGAGAATCTTCACCCTCTCCTCGGTCACCTCTCCAATTATTCTTACAGCTAGTCCAGGGCCAGGGAAGGGCTGTCTGAATACAAGCTCCTTAGGTAGTCCAAGCTCTAATCCCGCCTTACGTACCTCATCCTTGAAAAGATCCCTTAAAGGCTCTATGATCTCCTTGAAGTCGACGTAATCCGGTAAGCCTCCAACGTTATGATGGCTCTTTATAACTGCTGAATCTCCAAGACCACTTTCGATGACATCAGGGTATATCGTTCCCTGTACAAGGTAGTCAACTGATCCAATCTTCTTTGCTTCCTCCTCGAAAACACGGATAAATTCTTCTCCAATTATTTTTCTCTTGGTTTCGGGATCCGTTACACCGGCAAGCTTGTCATAGAACCTTTGCTGCGCATTGACTCTTATAAAGTTAAGGTCATAATCCTTTGAGAATATCTCCTCAACCTGATCTCCCTCATCCTTGCGCATCAAGCCATGGTCTACAAATATACAGGTCAGCTGCTTACCGACAGCCTTGCCAATAAGTACGGCTGCAACCGAGGAATCCACTCCTCCGGAAAGCGCACAAAGTACTTTTTTGTCTCCTATCTTCTCCTGTAGCTTTTTAATGGACTCATCCACAAATTCATCCATCTTCCAGTCACCCTTGCAGCCTGCAACATTGAAAACAAAGTTTGAAAGTATCCTGTTCCCTTCCTCAGAGTGAAGTACCTCTGGGTGGAACTGTACTCCATAAAGCTTCATCTCCTCGTTTTCGAAGGCTGCTGTGGGACACGTCCCGGTAACTGCTGTAGCCTTAAAGCCTTCAGGCATCCTCTGAACATAGTCAGTATGGCTCATCCAGCAGGTGGATTCTGGTTTTACTCCTGCCATAAGACGAGACTCCCCTTCAACCACCTTAAGCTTTACCTTCCCATATTCTCTTGCGGACGCTGCCTCAACGTTTCCTCCAAGCACATATGAAATAAGCTGAGCTCCGTAGCATATCCCCAGGATAGGTATCCCTGACTCCAGCAGCTCCCTGCTTACTGAAGGCGCTCCCTTTTCATAAACACTGTTGGGACCTCCTGTGAATATTATCCCCTTTGGCTCCATAGCCTCTAACTTCTCTAGGCTTATGGTATAAGGATGGACCTCACAGTACACATTCATTTCCCTTACTCTCCTGGCAATCAGCTGGTTATACTGACCTCCAAAATCGAGGACGACAATTGTTTCTCTTTCCATTAAAACCTTTCCTCCCCCTGTATTTTGAAATAATCCCCCATATAGCTCTCAATAAACAACGCCTCAAGACCCCAGGTCTTTTTCAGAAGCTTATACTCATTGATAGTCTCAGGCCTATAAGGCTCATATTTTTTAACAGCTCTTATCATAATGTTTTTTGGAGTATGCTCCATATCAATAAACTCCAATATCTTAACCTGGTAGCCTAATATTTCAAGTATACTCCCGCGAATGCTGTCTGTCACCAAGGAGCTTAATCTTTCCTTGATTATCCCGTGCTTGAGCATTCCCTCCAGGTCTGAGTTTTTTATCCTTGAGAAAAGCTCGTGCTGGCAGCAGGGAACGCTCATTATGACCCTTGCACCCCATTGAGCAGCCTTTACCAAAGCAATATCCGTAGCAATGTCACAGGCATGTAATGTGACAACCATATCGATCTCTGATTCAGGCACATAGTCGGCAATGTCTCCGCAGATGAACTTTAGATTCTCGTTACCAAGCTTTACAGCAGTATCGTTGCAAAAATTGATGACATCCTCCTTAAGGTCCATCCCTACTATATCTATATCAAGTCCTCTGACAGAAGACAGATAATGATACAATGCAAAGGTCAGATAGCTTTTCCCGCACCCAAAATCCACTATCCTGATAGGTCCCTCACCATCCAAGGCATCAACTGCATCCTCAACAAGCTCGAGAAACCTGTTGATCTGCCTGAACTTGTCAAACTTTTTCTTGAAGACCACACCCTCAGGTGACATGACCCCAAGGTGCACAAGATAGTCCACCGGCTCACCCTCCTGCAGGATATAGTTCTTTTTTCTGTCGTGGGTAAGATCTACCAAATGCTTTCTGGAGGAAACCTCTCTTATCCTGACAGCACCTTTTTTGCTGACGAGAACCTGATACTCTCCATCAGTAGACTTAAAATCTCCCTGTTTGAAATCCATCAGCAACAGCTGCTCGGTCAACTCAATTGCATCCTCGGGCTCCAGGTTTTCATGGGTCACCTTGCTGTCAAAGTGTCTCTCGAACTGGAATTTTATAATTCCCTTGTGATCAAAGGGTTTGACTATTACCTTTATTGGTCCATCCTCCGACTTCTTTTTTCTGTTGCTTATAATTGCTTTGGACAGGCTTCCCTTTAGGAACAGCCTGTCCAGAAGATCTCTCATCTCTAAATTTTCCATGCTTAAATCAACCCCTCCATAACGGCTCCTATGGGCTCCCTCAGAACAAAGTCCGCCCTCCGGTCATAGCCTGTTTCGGTTTTATTTATCAATACCAGGCAGTCTCCCCTGTAATAGTCCACCAAGCCAGCTGCCGGGTAGACATTGAGAGAGGTCCCCCCGATTATAAGTATTTCAGCCTTCCTGATATAATCAATTGCTTTGTCGAAGACCTTCATATCCAGACCTTCCTCATAAAGAACAACATCCGGCCGCACCACTCCGCCACATTTCGAGCACTTTGGAACTCCCTCAGATCCCAGGATATGCTCCAGACTATAGGTTTCACCGCAGCTGACGCAGTAATTTCTGTTGATCGATCCGTGAAGCTCAAGCACGTTTCTTGAGCCTGCCAGCTGATGAAGTCCGTCTATGTTTTGAGTTATGACAGCCTTAAGCTTTCCCATTTCCTCAAGCTTTGCAAGAGCTATGTGTGCTTTATTGGGAAGTGCATCCCTGTAAATCAGATTGCTCTTATAATAGCTGAAGAACTCTCCGGTATGGCTCCTGAAAAAGCTGTGGCTAAGCATCTGCTCAGGTGAGAAGCCTTTATTTGACTGGGAGCTGTACAAGCCCTTGGCTGAGCGAAAGTCAGGTATCCCGCTTTCGGTGGAAACTCCTGCCCCGCCAAGAAAGACGATATTGCTGCTATCATATATTCTTTTTTTCAGGGTATTCAACTGGTCCATCATTATCTACTTTCTCCTATGATGTAGTCCTTGAGAGACCTCCTTACG
>CAZHLQ010000418.1:0-4794 GCA_964533235.1 uncultured Gudongella sp.
GAAAGAAGGATAATAATGGACAGACAATACAAAAAATTAATGATCATATCAGTGTTTCTTTGGCTGGCTACAAACTTCCACCATCCGGTCAATCCCACATACTTCACTCAGTTGGGTCTTCCAAGCCATGTATTTGGAACATCAATGGCTTTCATGGTTTTCGCTGTGTTTCTAACCTCACCAATTTGGGGCAGCCTGGGTGATAATTACGGCAGAAAAAAAACACTTGTATTCTCGACTTTATTTTACGGAATGACTCAGATAGCCTACGGAATGTCTACTCAGCTCTGGCACATACTTCTTCTTCGTGCAATAGCAGGAATGTTTAGTGGAGGGTTTATGGTAGGGTTTCTTGCAGCTGTTGTTGATGTATCGGATCAATCAAACAGGGGTGAGAGGATAGCTGCTTTTTCCGCAGTTATGAGCGTCTCTATGTCAGTTGGATTCCTGATTGGTGGAATACTGGGGTATCTGCCTGTAAGATATGTATTTTATATCCAGGGGATCACCATGATGACGGTGAGCCTTGCGATATATTTATTCTTAGGGGAAACGAATAGTCCGACAGGAAGGAATTCAAAGCCGGACTTTATTTGGAACATACTCAAAGACAAGGAAAAATCAAAGGCGATATTCACTCCCTGGATCATGATCTTCCTGGGCGTAACTCTTTTCGTGTTTATAGCTTACTCCAGCAATACTAATGCTTTCAACTATTATCTTAAGGAGCAGCTGGATTTCAAGCCTGTAGTGAACGGGATATGGAGGGCAGCGACGGGAATATTGGGACTTATAGCAAATCTTACTATAAATGTGTGGCTAGCGAGAAATTATAAGGGTAAAAATGCGTTGATCGTTTTTTTGAGCTTTACTCTGCTCGGAGCATTTATGATATTCGCCAATACAAGTATAGTTCCTTTCATGGCGTGGAGTCTTTTTTACTTCACTATGCATACAGTACTTTTTCCAATGCTTCAAAGCTTTGCGGTCAGTAGTACGGAACACGGTGCCGGCTTTATGTCAGGGTTGTTCAGTGCATCCAGGTCTCTGGGAGAAATGCTGGGTGCTCTTATTGCAGGATTTGCATATGGTATAGGAAATAGAGTTCCTTTTATACTATCGATAGCCGCAATTGCTATCGCCCTATTTCTGGGCATATTGAACCTTACTATCAAAACTCGGAAAGAAAATAATTGAAATTGATCTGATAACCTATTAGAATCAAAGTAACGAGAATATGAAGGGAATGATTTTGTGAAAGCAAAGAAAACAGTATCCATAGTGCTCGCATTGATAATGGTGGTAGCCATGATAGTGCCAATGCTGTTGAGTGCATTCTATTAAGCCAGGTATATACCTGGTTTTTTGTTTGCAAAAAAATAGATGGGTATAAAAGAAATGAGTATTTACAGTTGGGAGGGATACCTATGAAGGATAAATACAGATTGAAGCCAGAAGAGCTTACCAGTCCATGCAACATTGAGCTTCTTGATTTTCAGACCACAGAATCCGTTGAGCCCTTAAAGGGCATTATTGGACAAGACAGAGGTGTTGATGCTTTAAGCTTTGGACTTAAGATGAAGAAGAAGGGCTACAATATTTATGTAGCCGGGCTAAGCGGAACCGGAAGAAGCAGCTTTACCTATTCCATAGCACAGGATTTTGCAAAAAGACAGCAAGTGCCTCAGGACTGGGTCTATGTATACAACTTTGACAGGAAGGAATCTCCTAAGGCTTTGCCGTTTCCACCTGGGCAGGGAAAGGAGTTTAAAAAAGCTCTTGAGGATCTGGTGGAGAGCTTCAAGAAGTCCATTCCAGAAGCCTTTTCAGGGATTGAATATGAAAACCGAAAAAACAATCTATTTAAGATAACCAACCAGAAAAAGAGCGAGGTCCTAAAGAGGTTAAATGAAAAATCACAGGAGTTTGGGTTTGTTTACACTCCAAGCGACCAGGGTCTGATATCAATACCCTTGAAGGAAGGCAAGCCTATCAATGAACAGGAATACGGTGCTCTTTCTCTGGAGGAGAGAGAAGGCATGATGGAGAAGTACGAGGAGCTCCGAATAGATACGGTTGAAGAGTTCAATGATCTCAGGCTTCTTGACGAGGAGTTGGAGGAATATCTCACACAATTAGATGAGCATATGGCTAAGGAGCTTATCCAATACGATATAAAGAAGCTGTTGAACAGTTATGGGAGCATACCCTCTACAGCTATATACCTGAATGAATTTGAGAAGGACATAATCGAGAATATCGAGAAGTTCAAGGCCAAGGCAGCACCAAAGAACTTTTCACTATTCGAGCTCCCAATGCCCTCAGACGATAATTTTTTCATAAGATACAAGGTCAATCTCTTTGTCGATAACAGTCAGCTGGAGCACGCACCGATCATAAACGAATCAAACCCGGTATACAACAACTTGATGGGCAGTATTGAATACAGAAGCCATATGGGAGTCCTTACAACTGACTTCATGCAGATAAAACCAGGCTCACTGCACCAGGCAAACGGCGGCTATATAGTCTTTCAGATGAGGGAGATACTAAACAATCCTATTTCCTGGGAGATGCTTAAAAGATCATTAAAAACAAACGAAATAAATATCGAAAACTACAATCGTCTTATGGGTATGGCAGTTACGTCAAGTCTGAAGCCAGAGCCCATACCTCTTGACGTCAAGGTAATAATTATCGGTGATGATTACACCTACAGCCTCCTATACAATTATGATGATGATTTCAGGAAGCTTTTCAAGGTAATGGCAGACTTTGATATTGAAATGGAGAAAAACCCTGAAAATATAAGAAGGATGGCAGAATTTATATCTACTCACACAAAGGAGAGCGGGATAAAACCCTTTGACAAGACTGCCGTTGCCAGAGTGGTAGAGTTCAGCACCAGGCTAGCAGGTCATCAGGGAAAGCTCAGTACTCAGTTCAACCAGATAATCGAGATCCTTTACGAAGCAGATCTTTGGGCTGAGCAGGACGGGAACAGCATCATCACTGAGAAGCATGTAAAGGAAGCTATAGATGGAAAAATCCGACGTTCCAACAAGTATGAGGAGAAGTTGAATGAAATGTTCGTCGAAGGGACCCTCCTTATAGACATTGACGGTGAAGAGGTGGGGCAAATAAATGGACTGGCTGTAATGGGTACTGGGGAGTACACCTTTGGAAAACCAAGCAGGATCACTGCAACAGTCTACAGAGGAGAGGAAGGAATAATAAACATCGAAAGGGAAGCACGTCAAAGCGGAAGGATCCATGATAAGGGAGTCCTTATCCTAAGCGGATATCTGGGACAAAAATACGCTCAGAAAAAACCTTTGGGTCTAACAATTGGAATAGGCTTTGAGCAAAGCTACTCAATAGTAGATGGAGACAGTGCATCAAGCACAGAGCTGTATGCTATACTATCATCGATCTCAGGTGTACCGATAAAGCAGTATTTGGCTGTTACTGGCTCCGTAAATCAGAAGGGTGAAATACAGCCCATAGGTGGAGTTAATGAAAAGATCGAGGGATATTATCAGGTCTGCAGGATCATGGGACTTACAGGAAGGCAAGGAGTTGTGATCCCCAGGACTAATCTTAACAACCTGACTTTGCGTGATGAGGTCGTTGAGGCAGTAAGCAGAGGGGATTTTCATATATATGCGATCGACAACATTGAGGAGGGAATTGAGGTGTTGATGGACAGGACCTCAAAGGAGATCGACCAGCTAATCAACTCTAAGCTGGAGGCAATGAATTCTCAGGAGGAAGGAAAATGACCGGGAAAAGGTATATCGAAGCTGAAGAGCTGAAGAGCTTTATGGAGGGGGTACTAAGACACTACGAAGTGCCTGCCGAAGAGGCAGAGATAATTGCAGATGTACTCATTTCAGCAGATAAGCAGGGAATAGATTCACATGGGGTCGGTCGATTTAAGCCAATATATATCGACCGGCTGGATGAGGGTATATTGAATCCCAGGACCTTGACCCAAGTGGTTCGGGACAATATGGCTACGGCCCTATTGGATGCCAATGACGGCTTTGGCCATGTTGCGGGGAAACGGGCTATGGAGCTTGCTATCGCTAAAGCAAGGACCTATGGTATATCTATAGTATCGGTCAAAAACTCCTCCCACTATGGTATAGCTGGCTACTATGCCCAAATGGCTGCAAGGGAGGGAATGATAGGTATTACCGGGACTAACGCAAGGCCTTCCATAGCTCCAACCTTTGGAGTAGAAAATATGCTGGGGACAAATCCATTGACAATCGGGATACCAAGCGATGAGGAATTTGATTTCGTACTCGACTGCGCTACATCTACAACACAGCGAGGGAAGATCGAAAAGTACGCAAGAGAGGACAAACCTCTTCCAAAGGGATGGGTGATAGATCATGAGGGACATAGCGGTGAGGATCCCAAGCTTGTCCTTGAGCAGCTAGTTAAGGGATATGCAGCCCTGACGCCGCTTGGAGGTGTTGGAGAGGACACAGGGGGATACAAGGGCTATGGCTATGCTACCTTTATTGAGATACTTTCCTCAGGCCTTCATCTGGGACCATATATGCAGGCCTTAGCAGGCAAGGACGAAAACGGAGCACCAACACCCTACAAGCTGGGTCATTTTTTCATTGCTATAAATGTAAACCACTTTGTGGATGAACATGATTTCAGAAGACACACAGGCGGTATACTCAGAGCGCTTAGGGCGTCTCAGAAAGCACCCGGCGAGGGTAGGATCTATACTGCAGGGGAGAAGGAGTACATTTGCAGGATCGAACGAGAAAA
>CAZHLQ010000419.1:0-4339 GCA_964533235.1 uncultured Gudongella sp.
TATCTGTTCAGTGTCAAGAATACCTTCCCCATCAAAAAAAATATTTTTAGTCACCATAAAGAGAAAGCTTTCGTAATCCTCAGCCTTTGGATTTTGGGATGTATTTAGTATATCCTCTTGGGCTAAGGGATGAATTCCCAAATCCCTGCAAATATCCTGCACGGTTTCTATATTTGCAATTCCTATTACATCCAACCATTTAACGACATCTCTCTTCTCTTGAAGCAGGTCCTTCACGGAACCGATCTCCTGTCTCTCAAAAACCTCATTGTTATAAGTAGTTAAAACCAACCTCTGGTTCTGCTTTTCTCCCTTACCAGTATATATAAGTGATCCGGGTGGTTTGTTTGCGACCACGGACAGGTTTTTAGTTTCTCTAGACATACAAATCCCTCCAAACACTTGCTAATGCCATTATACCCTATAATATTAAATATCTGCCATCAATAGGAAAAAACAAGACTCCTAGGCAGGAGTCTTTTCTTTTTTGAGCTTGAAAGGATTTGGTTTTACTTCACTTATAATAACAGATGTGAGTATTGCAATGCAGCCGATCAGAAACTTAGTAGTTACTGTCTCCTTAAGGAATATTACTCCCATGATACTTCCAAATAGGGCCTCCGTGCTGAATATGATCGCTGCATGAGTTGAAGATGTGTGAGATTGTGCAATATTTTGAACAAGAAAGGCAATCATTGAGCTGAAGACCGCCAGATAGACTATCGGAACGACCATGTCTGTATTAAAGACGGTTATCCTTGGTTCAAAAATTGATGCCAAAGCTAAGGTGGTTACTGCTGCAAAAGCCATCTGAACAGTCGATATCACAAAAACGTCTGATTCCCTGGCATAGTGTCCTACAGCTACTATTTGAAGTGCGAAGAACAGAGCACTTGCAAGAGACAGAAGCTCCCCAAATCCAAGCCTCAGATTACCGTCGAGACTCAATACCCCTATTCCTATAAAGCACATTATTGCTCCGAAGGTCTCATAATTATCTGGCTTTCTCCTTGTTAACATCCAGTAAAAGAAAGGTACCATTACTACATTTGCACTGACGATAAAGGAATTTACCCCAACAGTGGTATTCATAAGTCCAATAGTCTGAAGCAAAAACCCCAATAACATGCAAACTCCTATTATGAGCCCTGCCTTGATATCTGAAGCTTTTGCCTTTTTCAACCGCTTTAAGGATACTACTCCAAGTAATAAAGTAGCTATCAAAAACCTGAAGGCTAATAAATAAAAGGGTGTAATGTGATCAAGTGTACTTTTGGTTACCACGAAGCTGGATCCCCATATTGCAGCAACTGCAAGAAGCGAAATATCTGCTATCAATGCTTTTTTGTCATTCATCTAAATCTCCTCCGGATAAGATTATATCCCAGAGCAGAACAATAAACAATATGGTTCGAGATAATAGAACATATCCTTTATTATCATATAAGGTGTTCCCGGGCTAAATTAACTATTGCAATTTTGATGGGTTGATTGTAAACTAGATTTATGATTTTAAGTTGACAATTGTGGGGGAATCGATTTGAAAACCAAAGACCTTACCTTAGTATCATTGTTTGCAGCACTTACTGCAGTGGGTGCTTTTATTTCAATCCCACTGGGACCTGTTCCTTTGACGCTCCAAACCCTCTTTGTACTAATTTCAGGCTATGTTTTGGGTGCAAAAAAAGCTGCTTTGTCGCAGCTTGTTTACATTGCTCTAGGTTTGGTAGGTCTGCCCATCTTTTCTGGCTTCTCCGGTGGGATACAGACAATACTCAAGCCATCCTTTGGTTTCCTTATAGGCTTTGTGGCAGGTGCGTTTGTGGTCGGATATATCTCAAGGAATATCCGAAGTCTTATAGGATATCTTTTTGCTGGTGCAGTGGGTACTATGGTGATCTACACCATTGGTATTCCATACATGGCATTTATACTGAACAGCGTTATGGACAGTGGCTTATCCTTGGAAAGGATCCTGCAAATAGGAATTATTGCTTTCCTTCCAGGGGATATTGTTAAGCTGGTAATAGCTGCTTATCTTGGAAAAAGGCTAAATGTATCCATACTCAGTTCGGATCGAGACCTCTCCTGAGATCACATGCTCCAAGCCTTCTTCAAATCTTACCATAAGCTCACCATCATGGTTTATGCTGACTGCGTGACCAGGTCTTTGATTTCTCCCCTGTACCACGATTATGTCCTTCCCTATCACCGCAGACTTTTCCCTGCATATATCCAAAGCTCTGTCCATATCTCCATTTTTAGCGAACTGAACATAAAGCTCATCAAGTCTGTTCAAAACCTGAGCAAAAAGGTGTTTTCTTTGGATTGCTTTTCCTGTTGCCATTTTAAGTGAAGTTGCCTTGGTAATAATATCCGAAGGGATCTCCTCGATATCCTGGTTTACATTGATCCCGATACCCAGGACTATATAATTGACTATCCCAAGCTCACTGCTCATCTCCGTAAGTATCCCTGCAGCCTTTTTACCCTTTACAATGATATCATTAGGCCACTTTATTTGTGCTTCGATCCCACAGTCCTCAAGAGCAAGTGCGACCGCAGCAGCCCCCAGCAGTGTTAGCTTGGCTGCATTTGAAGGCTCCATATCCGGCTTTAATATGATGGATGCATATATCCCTTTTCTCCCAGGTGAATCCCAGCTTCTGCCAAGTCTTCCTTTACCTGAGGTTTGCTCCTCAGCTACTACAACGGTACCCTCTTCAGCTTTCCATGCTAATTCCTTTGCTTTGTCATTTGTAGACCCTATGCTTTGAAAATGCTCCAACCTTTTACCTATTATAGAAGTTTCAAGCTCTCCTTTGATCTCGTCGTAATTAATAAGATCAGGCGATGAAAGAAGTCGATAGCCCTTTCTTGTGACTGATTCTATCTCATAACCATCTTCTTTTAGCGAGTTGATATGCTTCCATATGGCGGTCCTTGACAGCCCAAACTCCTCTGAAAGCTTTTCACCTGATATAAATCCCTCTTCATAATGGAGTCTGTCGATGATTTTATGCTTCATGGATCGTTCCTCCCTTTGGTATGTAAAAAAGAGGCTCTAATATAGAGCCCTCTGTTAAATTATATCCTTCAATTTTCCGGTGGTTTTGTAGTTTGTATTCTTAAGCGCCTCAATATTCTCTTTACCTAAGAGCATCATCAGTATTCTGACCTTGTGGATGGTCCCTTCCAGGTATTCCATAGCATTTGCATACCCTCCGTGTATCAGATATGCCAGCAGTTCGCCGCTTATGGCAGCAATGTCAGCTCCAAGGACTATCGATTTGACAACATCCATGCTTGTCCTGATCCCTCCGCTGGAAATAAGCTTCAGGTCCTCTGGAAGCCTTCTGCACTGGATAAGAGCTGCTGCTGTCGGGATACCCCACGAATAAAGTTCTGTGTAGTCATATGCATTGTTCCTGAGATTCTCTATCTCAATAAAATTTGTCCCTCCATAGCCAGAAACGTCAATATGCCTGACACCGGCATCATAAAGCCTTGATGCTGCGTCCAAGGATATCCCAAAGCCTACTTCTTTAACTATAACAGGCTTGTCAATAGACTTTACGATCGCCTCGATATTCTTAAGAACACCTCTGAAGTCCCTGTCACCCTCCTCCATCACAAGCTCCTGGGCAAGATTCAGGTGAAGCTGTAGAGCATCGCTGTCAACCATTTCGATTGCACGTTTCGCCTCGTCAACAGTTGCCAGTCCGCTTAGGTTGCTTATTACGATACCTTCGGGTCCTATTACCTCTCTTACTATATGAAAGGATTCCCTTGCTCCATCGTCCTCGAGGGCTATGGTCTGCGAACCCACTGCCATCGGTATCTTAAGCTCTCTTGCCAATGCTGCCAGATCCTTGTTTATCTCTTGCGTAAACTCGGAGCCACCTGTCATGGCATTTATTAATATTGGATAATCTATCCTCTTGCCAAGGAAATTAGTGCTCGTATCGATTTGCTCAAAATCAAGCTCAGGAAGTGAGTTATGGGATAAATAGACATCTCCCATCAAAGTATCTCCCTTATAGGAGGTTTTTAGATAATTTTCTATGTGTTCTTTCTTTCTGACCCTTCGCATAATCACACCTCTTTTAGTGTATGGGTTATTTTACTCCGGTGAATAATCTCCAAACATAGACTTAACTAACTGGTCGGTAGCTTCAGCATCATGTAGGAAATAGCTTACTTCACCTATATATCCTCCTGCTCCGGGAAGTGTTGCAGTTTCCATAGCTTCAACGTCTATTTTATTTGCTGCAAGTGCTCCTTTAAGCATCAGCTTAAGAGTAATATTAGTCTCTACGTTATTAAAAAATGTCTCAAC
>CAZHLQ010000420.1:0-12493 GCA_964533235.1 uncultured Gudongella sp.
GGTATGGAGAGATTCAGGATATATCATTTCGAAGAAGTAATTGGATCAAAGGCTCTGGATACAATGCCAATAAGAGGAAGGGATAATAACAGGCTGGCAAGATTAAAGGAGCGTTTGGAGAACATCAGCCCCTTCAATAGAGAGGAGCTATTGCTACAACTTTCAGATATTATATTCAGAGAATGAGCAACATGGAGGGGAAAAGGTGGATATCAATACATTAGCTTTAAAGGTTCAGAACAGGACGCCCAAGCCCATGGACGTCAAGGGAAGATTCGCGGTGCTGATACCTCTTATTAATAGAAATGGACAATGGGAGATCATCTATGAGCTGCGATCAAAAAACATAACCCAGCCAGGTGAGGTATCCTTTCCGGGTGGGAAGGTTGAGCATGGAGAGAGCTATAAGCAGACTGCGATAAGAGAAACTCTTGAGGAGTTAAGGATCGATAGAGAGAATATCAACCTTATTGGTGAACTCGATTTCTTGGTCTCCTATGCCAATTTCACCATCCATTGCTTTCTTGGGATAATCATGAATGTTGACTTTGAAAGCATAGAGCCAAACTCCGACGAAGTAGACCACATATTCACTGTACCGGTCAGCTTTTTTGTGGAAAACGATCCGCTGGTACATGAACTGTCATTAAGGACAGAGGATAGTGACACCTTTCCATATCATCTGATACCAAATGGGAGGGATTATAACTTCAGGGTTGGCAAGCACAAGGTATTATTTTATGAATACGGAGATTACACTATCTGGGGTTACACTGCAAGGATGACACAACAGCTGGCTGAGATTGCCAGGAGCCTGGAATAGACTAAAAACGAGGAGCGCTAGAGCTCCTCGTTTCTTAAGTGCTTCAGTGAAAAAGTCATGAGTAAAGCAGCAATCACAAATGACGTGAAATCTGCTATTGGACCTGCCATCCAAACGCCTCTTAATCCCAGAAGCCTTGGTAGGATCAACAATGCTGGTATAAGTATCAAGACCTGTCTTGACAAGCTGAGAAGCATTGATTGTCTTGGTTTACCCGTAGCCTGGAAGTACGCGCTGCTCACGATCTGAAAGCCAACGAATGGGAATGCCATAAGTAAAGTCCTCATCCCCGGTACTGCTATCGACATAAGCTGACCAGACGCTCCCTGCTCCCCGACAAATGCCTTAATAATAATATCTGGGAAAAGCTGTACGATAATAAATCCAAGAGTGGTGATAGTAGTGGCTGCTATGGCAGCATATTTGAATGTTTTTTTGACCCTGTCGTACTTTTTTGCCCCATAGTTATACCCCATGATTGGCTGAGAGCCTTGGTTTATTCCAAATATAGGCATTGCTATCATCATACTTACCGAGTTGATCACTCCCATACTGGACGTTGCCATGTCTCCACCATAGGTTTGTAGGTTACTGTTATAAAGTGCAGTTACCATACTGGCAGCTATCTGCATGCTGAAGGGTGCCACTCCATTTGCCACGATTTTCTTGATGATTTTAAGATTAGGTACAAGATACTTCCTCTTGAACGATAATATACTTTTCCCGGATAAGAAATACCGCAATACCCAAATAGCTGAAACCGCTTGCGAGATAATAGTAGCAAGGGCGGCTCCTCTTACACCCATATCAAAGACAAATATAAATATGGGATCCAGTATCATGTTCAAAAATGCTCCAATAAGCATAGTGAACATTGCAATCTTTGGATTGCCCTCTCCTCTAATGAAGTTATTCATACCAAAGCCGATGGCATTTAGCGGAGCTCCAATGAGGATAACCTGCAGATATTCCTTGGCATAACCGATATTAGAGCTGCTGGCTCCAAATAACTTTAATAATGGCTCAAGAAGCACCGTACCTGCTGCTCCGAGAACTATACCAACTAAGGCAAGCATAATAAGTGAGTTTGCTGCTATCCTGTCTGCCTCATCCTTCTTTCCCTCGCCCAACCTTATGGATACAAGAGTATTGCCGCCTATACCTATCAGCATACCAAATGCCATAAGAACAAGCATGATGGGCATACCTATATATATTCCGCCTATTGCTAGGCTGTCGACGCCTCTCCCTATAAAGATCCTGTCTACTATATTATAAAGTGCATTGACCAACATTCCAACAATTGCTGGTACAGAGAATCTTAGAAGAAGACTGGGTATTGGCTCACTTCCTAACCTTGCAGCCCTTCCTTCATCCTTTTTCATTTTTCTCACATCCTTCGAATGACTAAATATGATTATACTACAACATAGGATTTTGGCAACCGAAACATGACATGAGGAGTATATTCAAGATAAAGGTTTTCAACAGCCTTACAGAAAGCTATACTATTATTATTGGGAGGTGTGTCTATGTCCAGGAATAGGGATTTTATTGCAAGATCTCATGCACGGAGCAAAGAATACGGAATAACAGCCAGGCAATCAACCAGCAATAAAATGCTTGACGAAAAGGCATTTGATGCACTGATAAAGTCAAAGCAGGAGCTGGTCGCTGTTGCAGAGCCATTTGTAAACCAATTATACAGCTTTGTTAAGGACTCCCAATTTTTGGTCATACTCACCGATGAAAATGGATGTATCCTTAACGTCATAGGCAATGAGGAGATGCTTCAAAAGGCACATTCCACATATTTGCTCCCCGGTGCTTATATGGGTGAGGAATACATAGGTACAAATGGCATGGGAACATCGATAGTAGAGGGAAATCCACTGCAAATAACCGGGAAAGAGCACATTCTTGAGATCCTTCAGGGCTGGACCTGTTCGGGTGCTCCTATCAGAGACCCTGATGGTAAAATTACAGGCTGTATCGACCTGACTGGAGACATGAATCTTGTGAATTCTCATACACTGGGAATGGTTGCGGCAGCTGCAACAGCAATAGAAAAAATGCTTAGCCTTAAAAGGCAATCAGACATGATTGAGGCGGACAACATTTATATAGATGGCATAATCAATTCACTGCCCTCGGCAATTTTTACAACGGATCTTTATGGCAGGATAAGACACTTCAATGACTTCTCCTATGGTATGCTGGGTTATACAAAGGAAGAGTTTTATAAATTGGATTGCTCCAGGATGATACACGATTGGAGTAACATAGTTTCAAGGATAGTGAACAAGGAAAGCATACTCCAGGAGGATATCGAGGTCAATCTAAAGGCAAATAAAAACGAAGTGAATTTAAGCGCTTATCCAATATTTGGAGCAGATGGCAACTCAAGAGAGATCGTTTTTGTCCTCAAGGATGTAAAGAAAATGAGGCGGCTGGCAAATAAGGTTACGGGTTCTTTGGCAGTTTATACCTTTGATAAGATAATTGGCAGGTCTCCAACCTTCATCCAGACTGTAAACTTCGCTAAGAAGATCGCTGATTCGAAGTCTACGATACTGCTTATGGGGGAGAGCGGTACCGGTAAAGAGGTCTTTGCACAATCGATCCAAAATTACAGTAATCGTAAAGAAGAGCCCTTTGTAGCGCTTAATTGCGGTGCGATCCCAAAGAATCTAATTGAGTCGGAGCTATTTGGCTACGTAGGAGGAGCCTTCACAGGTGCAAAATCTGAAGGTCATCCCGGTAAGTTCGAGATAGCGGACGGAGGTACTCTATTCCTGGACGAAATAGGAGAAATGCCCTATGAGCTCCAGACAAGACTGCTCAGGGTGATCGAGGAAGGAAATGTCAGAAGGATAGGAGGCAACAGAGAGATACCTGTTGATGTGAGGATCATCGCTGCTACAAACAAAAACCTTAAAGGCGAGGTAGAAAAGGGCAACTTCAGAAAGGATCTTTATTATAGACTAAATGTACTTCCCTTAAGACTTCCAGCATTGCGGGAAAGAAAGGAAGATATCCCGCTATTGATCGATTATTTCATGGAAAGAAAATCAAAAAGACTTAACAGGAAAAAAGTGAATATTCCTCCCGCGTACATGGAGAGGCTAATAAATTATGAATGGCCTGGAAACATCAGGGAGCTGGAGAACTTTGTTGAGCTTATAATCAACACGGAGACCATACCTGGAGAAATTAATCCGGAGATACCCGGAAAGGAAGGGTCAACTGAAATCAATGCTACTCTCACTCTGGCGGAGGTTGAGGAGCTTCATATAAGGAGTACTCTCGAGGAATGCTCGTTTAATATTTCAAGAAGCTCAGAGCTTCTGGGAATAAGTAGAAATACCTTGTACAGAAAGCTTGAGCTTTACAGAATCAATGTTCCAAAATAGGACAGTGCTCCATATTTGAACACTGCGCTATCTCAATAATTGTCCTATTATGGGACAATTATTTTTTTGAGATAAAGCTGAGCTTTAACGATGCTCTGTAGTCAAGCAATTACAAGCTTTCAGACAATTCAAATTTCGGGCTAAAGTTGGCACTATTCTTGCATTAGTATAACGCACAATATTTTATAGGGGGTAGTTATATGTACGGTTACAATGGAAAGATATTAAGAGTAGACCTGACAAAAGGAACCCTTAAGACTGAAAGTCTGGATATGGATATGGCGAGGAAATATCTTGGCGGAAGAGGCCTTGGTACAAAGCTGATGATGGATGAGGTAGATCCGAAGGTAGATCCATTCAGCCCCGAAAACAAGCTGTTCATTGTTTCGGGTCCAATGACTGGTAATCCAGTAGCTACAGGCGGAAGATACATGGTAGTTACTAAATCACCACTTTCTGGGACAATAGCTTCCTCTAACTCGGGCGGGAAGTGGGGAGCAGAAATGAAATTTGCCGGCTGGGATGTCATAGCTTTTGAAGGCAAGTCAGAAAATCCTGTTTACCTTAGCATTGAGGATGACAAGGTCGAGCTGCTGCCAGCTGACGAGCTGTGGGGAACTACTGTTTCAGCAACTACAAAGAAGCTTCAGGAAAAACATGCAAAGGGAGCAAAGGTACTGACCATTGGTCCAGGCGGTGAAAATCTGTCGTTTATAGCTGCAGTAATGAATGATGAGGACAGAGCAGCCGGTCGTTCAGGTGTTGGAGCAGTCATGGGATCTAAGAACCTAAAGGCGATCGTAGTCAAAGGCTCTGGAGCACCTGATGTACCAGACCAGGAGAAAATAAAAGAGCTTAATAAGAAGCAGCTTGCTAAAATAAAGGAAAATGGAGTAACAGGACAGGGCTTGCCTGCATACGGAACAGCAGTTCTTGTAAATATTTTGAACGAGCTGGGAAGCTTGCCGACTGATAACTTCCAGAAGGCAGTATTTGAAGGTGCTGAGGAGATCAGTGGAGAAACATTGGCTGAAAAATACCTTGTAAAGAGAACAGCATGCTACAGATGTCCAATTGGATGTGGAAGATATGTCAAGGTAGGAGATTGGGAGGGCGGCGGCCCAGAGTATGAGACTCTATGGTCCTTTGGAGCTACCTGTGGTATCAGCGACATGGAGTCAATAATAATGGCAAACTACTGGTGCAACGAGATGGGACTTGACACAATATCTGCAGGGTCCACTATCGCAGCGGCCATGGAGCTCTACCAAAGAGGATATATCAAGGATGAAGACCTTGACGGAGCGAGTCTCCAATTCGGCAACGTAACAGATATAGCTGAATGGACAAAGAGAATGGGCTATGGACAAGGTCTTGGCGCTAAAATGGCAATGGGCTCCTATAGACTTGCTGAGAGTTATGGAGTGCCTGAGCTTTCAATGACGGTCAAGAAGCTTGAAATGCCTGCTTATGATCCTAGAGGTATCATGGGTATAGGATTGAACTATGCTACAAGCAACAGAGGAGGGTGCCATGTAAGAGGCTATACTATATCTCCAGAGGTTCTGGGTCTGCCTGAGCAGCTTGACAGATTTGAAGCCAATGGCAAGCCAGGATGGGTAAAGATATTCCAGGACCTGACTGCAGCAATTGACTCTCTTGGAGTATGCCTGTTCACTTCATTTGCACTTGGAGCTGACGACTATGCTGATATGTGCAATGCGATCTGTGGAACTGACTATACTGGAACAGATATTCTTAAGATAGGTGAAAGGGTTTATAACATAGAGAGACAGTTCAATATGATGGCTGGACTTACTCCTGCTGACGATACACTGCCAAAGAGACTTCTTGAGGACGGGATCCCTGATGGTCCATCAAAAGGACATGTCAATAGACTCGCAGAAATGCTTCCTGTATACTATTCAGAGAGAGGCTGGGGAACAGATGGTATCCCAACAAAGGAAAAACTAGAGGAATTGGGATTATAATGATTGAAATTGAGGTAAGATATTTTGCAACACTCAGAAAAGACGGAATCAAGCGGGAAAACCTTACTGTAAGAAGTGGTATTACCGCCGAGGAATTAGTTGACGATCTTAGGATTTCCATGGACGACATAGCTATACTCTTGGTCAATGGTGTAAGAAGTGAGTCAGATAAAGTCCTTAAAGAAGGGGATGTAGTCTCTCTGTTTCCTCCAGTTGGAGGAGGTTGATTAAAACAAGTTGAACATCCGGATCGGGAAAATCATTCCTGATCCGGATGTTTTTTATTTCATATTAATAAATACAGCTATTATTGCTATAATATAAGTAATGACAGGGGGTGTTGTAGAGGTGAAAGAAGGTTATGTATTGGCGCTTGATCAGGGAACTACAAGCTCCAGGGCAATTATATTTGATCACAAGGGCAAAGTGGTTTCTTCAGCTCAAAAGGATTTCAGCCAGATTTATCCCAAAGCTGGATGGGTAGAGCATGAACCGCTGGAGATATGGGCAACACAGTCAGGTGTGATAAAGGAAGTTATGGAGAAAGCCTCTGTAAGGCCTTCTGACTTAGTATCGATCGGTATAACCAACCAGCGGGAAACAACAGTAGTATGGGACAAAACAACCGGTGCTCCTGTCTACAATGCAATAGTCTGGCAATGCAGGAGGACTTCAGGGATATGCGAGAGGATGAAAGATGATGACCTGGAAGAATATATAGGTGAGAATACAGGTCTTGTAATTGATGCATACTTCTCGGCAACTAAGATCAAGTGGATACTTGATAATGTACCCGGAGCAAGAGATAGGGCTGTAAAGGGGGATATTCTCTTTGGAACGATAGATACCTGGCTGATCTGGAAGCTGACAGGAGGTAAGGTACACGCCACAGATTATTCAAATGCTTCAAGGACGATGCTTTTCAATATAAATACTCTTCATTGGGATGACTATATATTGGAATACCTGGATATTCCCAAGTCCATGCTTCCCATGGTAATGCCCTCCTCGGGAGTGTTTGGGTATACTGAAGAAAAGGATTTTGGGGGGAGAGTTCCTATAGCTGGTGTTGCTGGAGATCAGCAGGCGGCATTGTTTGGACAGGCGTGCTTTGAAGCTGGCGAGGCAAAGAATACCTACGGGACCGGCTGCTTTATGCTTATGAATACTGGGAAAATGAAGATCAGATCCAAAAACGGACTATTAACGACAATAGCCTGGGGAGTTGATGGTGAGATAAGCTACGCGCTTGAAGGGAGCATTTTTGTAGCAGGCGCTGTCGTCCAGTGGTTGAGGGATGAAATGAAGCTGATCAGAACGGCTGCAGATTCAGAGATCTTAGCTACAGCTGTAAATGACTCCAATGGAGTCTATGTTGTACCGGCATTTGTAGGCTTGGGTGCCCCTTACTGGGATATGTACGCCAGAGGCTCTATTGTAGGCATAACAAGAGGAGCAAAGGCTGAGCACATAGTCAGAGCTTCACTTGAAGCTATAGCCTACCAAACAAAGGAAGTCCTGGATTCAATGGAGGAGGATTCAGGCATAAAGCTGAAGGCGTTGAAGGTAGATGGAGGAGCAGTAGCCAATAACTTTCTCATGCAGTTTCAAGCCGATATCCTCAATACAAATGTGGAGAGACCTTCAGTCACTGAAACTACAGCACTTGGTGTAGCATATCTTGCAGGTCTAGCTTCAGGATTCTGGAAAAACAAGGATGAGATCCTTCAAAATAGGATCCTTGACAGGGTCTTTTATCCAGAAATGGAAAAAGGTTTACGAGATAAGCTTTTTAGAGGCTGGAAGCGTGCTGTAGAAAGATCCAGGCACTGGGAATCAGAGGAGGATTAAATGATAGATGGCATTATATTGGCATCCGGGTTTTCAAGGAGAATGGGAAAGAATAAGCTTTTATTGTCTCTGGGATCTGAAACTGTAGTTGAAAAGGTCATACAGGCAGCCAAAGCCTCTGGGTTAAGGAGCATAATATTGGTTTGCAGAGATGATGGATTGATTGAGATAGGAAGAAACCTGGGTGTGGAACCGATCATGAATAGAAATGCTGAGCTGGGGCAGGCTGAAAGCGTCAAACTTGGTGTAGCCGCATCAGGAGCAGATGGGTATTTGTTTCTTGCGGCTGACCAGCCATATATCACTCCGGAGTTCCTTAATCTTCTATTGCAAAGGTATATGGAGACTGGAAAAGGGATAGTTGCTCCGGTATTCAACGGCAGGATAAGAATGCCCATTTTGTTCTCTAAGAGGTACAGGGACGACCTGCTTAAAATCAAAGGAGAGCACGGAGGCTTTGAGATAATAGAAAGTAACCCAGAGGACACAGAGCTGGTAGATGTAGAGGATAAGAGACTTGTAGCTGATGTGGATACTCTGGATGATTATAAGTGGATTTTGGCAAACGGAGGAGAAGGATCTTAAATGGAGTATATTTTTGTAGAGCATAACGGGCACCAATTCTTGACTTTCCCAGAACTAAAAAGGTCTGGGCTATCCATATGCATGACGACAGGTGACTTGGATATAGGGACCTCGACAAATGGCAATGTAGATTCTATAAGGGAGAGCCTAAGGAATGCATATCATGTATTAGGTGATACACCAGATCTCCTTTACAATGGATATCAGGAGCATACCGACAATCTGGAGGTCATTGAAAGAATGGATCAGGGACTTGTCAGCCCTTACGGCAGATTTATTCCGTCAACAGATGGCCTGATGACGAACATGGAAGGTATTTGTCTTCTGACCAGGTTTGCTGACTGTGTACCCATAGTACTATTTGATGTAAAAAGGATGATCCATGCCAACATTCATTCTGGCTGGAAGGGGACGCTTCTTGGGATTGGTGAAAAGGGCACCAGGGCTATGACGGGTCATTATGGCTCAAATAGAAATGACATCATCGCATTGGTTGGTCCTTCCATCGGAAGAGACGATTTTGAGGTGGAATGGGATGTAGCTTCCAAATTTTCTGAAGCCTACGGTCATATACCTGGGGCTGTTCGAAGAAAAAACGAGAAGAAATTTCTTATAGATCTTCATCTTATAAACAAGGAGCTGCTGCTTGGGGCTGGGATCCCGGAGGGAAACATCCATGTGATCCCAATATCGACATACTCCGATAAGCGCTTCCATTCATACAGAAGGGATAAAGCCTCCTATGGTCTTATGGGGATGCTTACGATGCTTGGAAAGTAGCAAAAAGGAGCTTCTGAAAAACCAGAAGCTCCTTTGTCTTATTTGATGATTAATAAGGTCTTTCCCTATAACGCTTGATTTCCTGAGTAAGTAGCGGCAGGATCTCGAGAGCGTCACCTACGAGACCGATATTGGCAACACCGAATATTGCTGCCTCAGGATCCTTGTTGATCGCTATTATATAGTCCGACTTCTCCATTCCTGCCAGATGCTGGACTGCACCTGAGATACCACAAGCGATGTAGACCTTGGGCTTTACAGTTTTTCCCGTCTGACCAACCTGATGGTCCTTGGCGATATAGCCCTTGTCAACGGCACCTCTCGATGCACCGACTACAGCTCCCATCATATCGGCACATTCCTGAAGCACATGAAAATTGTCGCCGATCCCTCTTCCGCCTGAAACTATAATATCAGCCTTGGTAATGTCAACTGCCATATGGTCCTTGTGCATTACCTCGAGTATCCTGACAGGATCGTTGATATGATCGATTGAAACCTCTCTCTTATCAACCTCGAAGGCTCTGTTCTCATCTCTGTGTAGCATTTCCATGACTCCAGGCCTTATGGTTGTCATCTGCGGTCTCTTAGTCTCGTTTATGATGGTTCCGAATAGATTTCCTCCAAAGGCAGGTCTTGTAACGTACAATAGACTTGATCCTTCATCCTCAGGGTTCAACTCCAGCTTTGTAGCATCAGCAGTCAACCCGGTGTCACACCTTGCCGCTATCCTTGGAGCCAGGTCTCTCCCCATTACAGTGGCAGGGATAAGAACTATATCAGGCTTGTCTGTTTCGATCATTTCAGTGAAAAGTGCAGTAAACATTTCCGTGCTGTAGTGCTTGATCCCTTCGTTCCTTAGAAATACGACCTTATCAGCACCATACCAGCCAACCTGCTCCGCTACGTCGTCAGAGTAGTCTCCGATCAATACTCCCACAACTTTGTAATTCAGCTGAGGTCTTCCGTTGACAAGCCTGGCAGCTTCTCCAAGAAGCTCGAGAGATGCGTCATGAACCTTACCATCCTTTACCTCGCAGAAGACATATATATCCTTGTATTCATTTAGATTCATATTATTCACCCTACTTTCCTATAAACTTGAAATCTACCATGATATCGAAAACTTTTCTTGCTGCCGACTTACCATCCAGGTGAAGTATATCAGAATTTTTGTGGACTTCCTTAGTAAATGTCTTCTTTACCTTTGTTGGTGAGCCCTTCAGACCAATTATCGATGGATCGATATTAATGTCGTCGAAGGTCATGGTCCTGATTTCCCTCTCGAAGGCATGACTTATGCCCTTAACATGCATGAACCTGGGTTCAGCAAGGGTGCTGAGAGTGGTTATTACACAGGGAAGAGGAGCTTCAACCAGCTCATAGGTACTCTCCAATGCCTTTTTGACGACGATCTTTCCATCCTTGACGGCGATTATGTCGTCAACATAAGTTATTTGTGGCAATCCAAGCTTTTCAGCTGTCTGAGGTCCTACCTGAGCCGTATCGCCATCTATAGCCTGCCTGCCTGCTATGATAAGATCGAATTCAAGAGTCCTTATCAATGCTGCCAGAGTATTAGAGGTAGCCCAGGTGTCAGCGCCGCTGAACTTCATGTCGCTAAGCACAATAGCCTCGTCAGCTCCCATGGCATAAAGCTCTCGCATCATATTTTTTGCCTGAGGAGGCCCCATAGTTATGCATGTTACCTTGGCTCCCATTGAATCCTTCAGTCTTAAAGCTGCTTCAAGTCCTGCAAGGTCATCCGGATTAGTGATCGTTGGAACACCTGCTCTGATTAGAGTTCCAGTTTCCTTATCTATTTTCATTTCAGTCGTATCGGGTACTTGCTTTAATAAAACCAGTATATTCATAGCATTCTCCTATTATCTCAATATTTTACTTGCGATAACCATCTTCTGGACCTCTGAGGTGCCTTCGTAGATCTCGGTTATCTTAGCGTCTCGGAACATTCTCTCTACTGGATAGTCTCTGGTGTATCCATAGCCACCATGAAGCTGGATCGCTTTAGTAGTGGTCTCCATAGCGACCTCGGATGCGAATAGCTTCGCCATTGCAGCCTCAGTACTGTAGCTTTGATTGGTATCCTTAAGATAAGCCGCTCTGTAAACCAGAAGTCTGGCTGCATCTATTTTAGTCTGAAGATCTGCTATAGTAAATTGAGTGTTTTGAAATGCAGCTATTGGTTTCCCAAACTGCTTTCTCTCCTTTACGTACTTAACAGCCTCATCAAGTGCTCCCTGGGCAATTCCCAAAGCCTGAGCCGCTATACCGATTCGACCGCCGTCCAATGTTGACATTGCGATCATGAAGCCCTTGCCCTCTGCTCCCAGTAAATTTTCCTTAGGTACCATGACATCCTTGAAAATCAATTCAGTAGTTGAGCTCCCCTTGATACCAAGCTTATGCTCGGTCTTCCCTATTGAAAAGCCCTCCATTTCCTTCTCAAGGATAAAGGCGGAGATCCCTCTGTTTCCCTTTGATTTGTCAGTCATGGCAAATATTACATATGTATCTGCATAACCACCGTTTGTTATAAAAATCTTTGAACCATTGATCCTGTAATAATCGCCTTCTTTAATTGCAACCGTTTGCTGCATTGCCGCATCTGTTCCTGCATTAGGCTCAGTTAATCCAAAAGCCCCAAGCTTTTCGCCGCTAGCCAATGGTATGAGGAACTTATTTTTTTGCTCTTCGTTCCCATAGGTGTAGATTGGATTGCAGCCAAGAGAGGTATGAGCTGATAGGATTACTCCAGTGGTACCACAAAACTTGGAAAGCTCCTCTACAGCAAGTATGTAGGACAGGTTGTCGCCATCTGAACCACCGTATTTGCTTTCAAATGGTATACCCATCATACCGATAGCCTTCATTTTCTCTACAGTTTCGACTGGGAATCTTTCCTCCTCGTCGATATCTGCTGCAATTGGCTTCACTTCCTTCTCAGAAAACTCCTTGAAAAGCTTCCTCATCAGAGCTTGCTTTTCGCTTAAATCAAAATTCATTGCCTTACTCAACAGCTTCACCCC
>CAZHLQ010000421.1:0-5886 GCA_964533235.1 uncultured Gudongella sp.
GTCTGCCAGAAATTCTCGGTAAAGGTCTATTTGAGGCTTATACGTTCCTATCATATGGCTTATGAATTCTGCTTCATCAGCAGTGTGAGGAGCATTGGTTTTATAATCCATTAAATATACTCCCTCCTCTGAGTAACCAAGCAGGTCAATTATACCAGTTATATATTCAGGATTCTCTCCAATACTCCTTACAAGGTCGAAGCGAAGCTCGGGAATAAGCTTGGCTGATGAAGTTATCCTTATAACATCGTGGTTGGATATAAAGCTCCTGAGTATATTCATGATCACTTTCTTATAACTGCTGAAATCTTCAACTGCCTTCATCTCATCTATAGCTATATCGATCAGCCTAGAGTTAATATCATAAGTTATACTTTCATTAGATTCTGATCCAAAAGTAAAATAAAGCTCAAATACCCTATGGATTACTGTACCCCAGTTCTCACCAGAAGGAACTTCTGCGAATCTATGTCTTGCTTCATATCTCCATTCAATTTCAGGTAACTCCTTAAGTTTGCTAGGCCTTACTTCCAGGTAGCTTTGCTTTGCTGATACATTATTCAAAGCAGCCCTCTTGCTATTTAGTCTTGTGATCCTTCCTTCGACCTTATCATGCTGGAGTGGGTATAGCTCGCCCATATCAAGATATTCCTTTGGAAAATCTGCAGGTATTTCTATGGAAGGGAATTCCTTGTACCTCCTCCAGTTGTTCCTGCCCCAACCGCTTATAATAAGCGCATTGATAGGTCTTGTAGTTGCGACGTAATGTAATCTAAGAGCCTCAGCCTTAAGACTTTTTTCCTCATCCGACTCAATCTGGAGCCAATTTCTGCTATATCCCAGCACTCCATTTCCCTTTGACAGCTTAATATCTACGATTTTCCCTTTTTCAGAATGTCTTGCTGCTATAGAAGCAGAATGGCTGTAATCAGTACCTCCAGTTGCAAGTATTACTATTGGAGCTTCCAGACCCTTGGCCTTATGAAGATTCATTATCCTTACATAACCCAAAGCTCCCTCTGTTGCTTTATCCTCCAGCATCATCTCTCTGTCAGTGTCGAGGTCCTTAAGAAGGGCCAACTCCCTTGAAGCCATTTGAAAGCTTGCCAGGTTTTTTGAAGAAAGCTTTTCTATCAAAAAGTGAAGAGTACCTGCAACTGAACGAACAATTGTCTCATTATACCTCCCAAGGTACAATCTTTCATATTCGTCGAGCAGTCTTCTCATGAACGCCATTGGGCTCAAGTAATCCCTTAAAACAGTAAGTTCTCTGATGCTTTCAAATGCTTTTCTTAGGGGAGGAGGTATGTCCCCCAAATTTTCCAGCTCTAAAAATGATGTCAATTCAATAGTCTTCAGCCTTCCATTTTCCTCTACTCTTTTCCACTCTTCAAGATTACTAATCCCGTAGCAATTAATAAGTACATTGCATAGCATTGATTCATTCCCTGGATCCGCCAGATATTCAGCCATATCGATAAAATTGGCTATCTCATCGATATTCCCAAGCTTTAGCTTACCTGCATAGGATACTGGAATATTTTTATCCTTTATGGCTGAAATATAGTCCTCCATTCCCTTTGTGTTGTAGAGCAGTATAAGAAAATCTCCATATCTGATCGGCCTAGCCTCCACCGCCCCAGTTGAAACGTCAAAGGTCTCGAGTAGATAATTCTCATTTACAAGCTTTTCAATAAAACCTGATACCCAGGCTGCTTCACTTCTTCGATATTCATCAACTCTCTCCAAAGGTCCTGCCAGGAAGGAGTAAACTCCCTTAATTACTTTCTCGTCTTGAGAATCAGAATCCATCCTTTGAGCATCCATGCCATAGAAGGATGCCTGCCATGGTGCAGACTCATTAAGCAGAAACCGTGAAGCTCCGTGTTCGCTTTCTGCAAGTTCATCCATGCTTCCCTCTGGAAGCTTGAAAACATTCTCGACCCACTGAACTATCCCTGATTGTGTTCTGAAATTTTTCTTAAGTACTACCACCTCACATCCAGGATCTTCCTCGAAAATCTTCTTAACCTTATTGTATTGTGCAATATCTGCTCCCCTGAATCTGTAAATAGACTGCTTTGGATCCCCAACGATAAATGCGGATCCAGTGATAAGCCTTCTTTCGCTCCACAGAGCACCCTCATTTGCTGCTTCACCATTTAAATAGAACATTATCTCTGACTGGATGGAATCTGTATCCTGGTATTCATCTATATACAGACATTTGTACCTTTCTCTTGTTCTTTCTCTTGCTTCCTTGGAATCTCTCAATAAATTTCTTGTAAGTACTAGTAAATCATCAAAGCTCACAGCCATTATCTCCCTTTTGTACCTGGTGTATTCCTTGATTGCAGGGTAGGCTATGGACATGATCACATCATATGCATATATATAGCAGGCTTCATAAAGAGTTTTCATCCCAGCAAAATCAAGGCCTTCAAGCACATCCAGGCATAGACCTTTCTTTGCATAGTTTTTAGAGCAAATGATCCCCTCTGCTTCATATTTAGATGACAGGGCTTTAGCCAGGGCAACAGCACCCTTTCCAGTCTGTTTTCTATAATAGGGGATGAATGCTTTTCTTTCTGGAGCATTAAGTACCTTATTTATAGGCTCGCCAAGATTTGTCTCTAGCTCTCCGTCAGGACCAATACGGAAAATCCGAGTCAGCGGATTTAGCATCTCCATAAGCTCTTGATACGGAGGAGCCTCTCTCCAGGCCTCTGCATCGAAATCTATTATTGAATACTCATGCCTTGAAATAGTATCGAAGACAGCCTTAGCTTCCTCGACTGATATGCTGAGCTCATCCAATCTTCTCATTATTCCCGATAGTCCCGACTGGTTCTCCATAATATATCTCTGCCAAACAAGCTCCCTGACCTGAGCATCCTCATCCTGGTCCATTACCTTGTAGTCAAGACCCAGGCCCGCCTCAAACGCATTTTCCCTTAAAAGCTCCTGGCAAAATGAATGTATTGTGCCAACAAACTGATCGTCAATTGAAAGCTTAGCCTTTTCCAGCAGTTGTCTCTTCGCCTGGCAAGGTTCTCCTTCAATTCTTTTTCTAATGCCTGCTGCTACCCTGAGTTTCAGCTCATTGGCAGCTTTCTCAGTAAATGTTATAGCTGCTATCTCCTCCAGCAACATCGGAGTTCCATCCTTTGACGATGCAGTTATTTGGTTCAGTATCCTGTCAATGATCAGAGACGTTTTACCTGCACCGGCACCAGCCTCGACCATAAAATTAGTATCAAAATCTGTTAGAAGCTTTTCCCTTAAAGAGGTTTCAATATCCATCACTCGTCACCTCCATTGATATGTGGCCTGCAGTGCAGATAATAGCTGCAGTAGGTACAATGCTTTGCATCTTCAGCCCTCCTGAAACAGCCTGTGGAAATATCTTCAAGAGCAGCGAGGATTATCTTTGCCTTTTCATTGGTAAGAGCATCAAGCTTCATTCTATCCATCGCCCAATAGATGCCCTCTGCTTCCTCGAGCGGGAAATCATATCTGGCTTCCTTCACGCCCTTTATATCCTCCCTGCCCTTATAGATCTCATGTGCGGCCAGGGTATACAAATAATCTTGCATCTTCTCCCTGTTGGCGGAGCTGTCCTCAAAGGGCTTACCGGATTTATAATCAATTATTGTCATAGTACCATCAGGATGTATGTCGATCCTGTCGATTACCCCTCTAAGGAGTATTATCCTGCTGCTCTTCTCTGCCTCATTTGCCGATTTGACTTCCACAGGAACAACGAAATACTTTTCAGTTTCAGATGACACTACTTCTCCAGAGGATACCTTTGAAAGGTATGCCCTTCCATAGCTTAGAACTGCCTGCTGGAATCTTCTCAGCATGCTTTCATAGTGATGCCTGACTACGCAAGGTACTTGTCTCTCCATTTTCTGAAATTCATCTTCACAAATTTCCACTATTTTAGCATCAGTCTCATAGGTTCCAGCTGTCTCATTTACGACCCTTTCAAGGATTGAATGGAGCAGTGTACCCCTGTCGGCAGCATTGAGCCAGCCAATATGTCCGGGGATCTCTTCAATTTCTTCTGGTATGCCAAGAATGTATTTATAGTAGTACATCCTCCTGCACTTAACCATCATTTCTATCTGAGAGGCAGAGAATATATTTCTGGCCATGAAATCCTCAGCTTTTCCTGTAGCTTCCTTGCCAGTATCTTCTACTTTGCCAAGAAGCTCGGATGGGGCGAACATTAAGTCTTCTATGGGAGTCAAAGCTCTCTCGCTCGATTCCGGAAGGAATGAATACTCAGATTTAGAAATGTCTTCTATCTCAAGCAATTCCTGTATAAACGAGGATGGATTTGTCTCCTTTACTTTAACAGTGTCATAATAACTGTAAACAAGGTTTAGTTCGCCTTTAAATCCCCCAAGCACTTCAAGGAGCTTGAATATGGAATCCGTCTTCCTTTGTTCCAATAACAAGTCCTTGCTTAAGCCTTTTCTATCGATATCACTGAGGATAGTTACGTCTGATCTCCTCTCAGGAAAGTGGCCTGCATCAAGCCCTACCACAAACACATATGGCCTGGAAATCAGCATCGTGTTCGAAAATCTTGCAGCATGAAGCTTCCCAGGTGCCGGCGTTGAAAGGTCTTTCCTGGATCCTTTCAGTCTTTGTTCCATTTCATAGAGCCACTTGGCGCTTACACTTCCATAGCTGCAGGGTCCATCGAGGTACCTTTCAATAGCACCCGTTATTGCCTCGAGTGCTCTTTTGTCCTTATCGCCCTTCCCTTCCTCACCCTCCATGATGAAGGTGTATTTAACAATGATATCCAACAATGCTCTTAGCCACTCATCTGTTCCAGATTTAATGTTCTCAAGCCTTGCCAGAGCTTCTACAAAGGGTCTTAAGCCTTTACCTATGGCGATCGACCTTAAGTATTCGTCTTTTGAAGCTCCTTCCATTAATCTCTCAGAAGCCTCTTCACAGTCTCTTACATACGAGTCAAGCTTACCAAGAAGCACCACGGGGCTATTGCTTACTCTCAATGCTTTTATGTATTCATATAGTTTTCCATCAGAAACCCTTTCACCCTTGTGGTCAAGCACCTCCAGTCTCAATACAGCTGCATCGAATATTGGCTTAATGCTCTCGGTGAGAAAACCCTTAGCCTTATACCATATTAGCTGGGATACAAGATAGAAGGGCTTAGTATCTTCAAGCTTCAGTCCTTCCTGGATTGTTACAGGCACTCCATAATAATCCGATGAATTTCTTATATAATCAACATATTCGCCTCCTGTGTAGAGAACCATGCATTGGTCGAATCTAAGCCCTCTAAATAATATCTCTCTGAATATTCCATTTACCTCGTTTGATTGCCCATACGCCCTAGTGATCCTTAGATTATTTGATGTAATTCCATTGCAGTAGGTTTCGATAAGATATCCATTATCCACTGCGGCCTCATCACAGAAGTATGTGTAATTGGATGGCCTAGGAATACAGCTTGGTTTCGGTAGACCAATAAGCTTGAAATCACCCTTGCATAAATCCTCAAAAAATGCTTTTTCTCCAGGAAGCCAGGTAACATTGTCGAATACTATATGGATAGAGTTTTGATCTAAAACTGCCGGCAGCTCCAAAAGATCAGCCTCGTCAACCTTCCCTAAGCGCTTCAGAGAATCCTGATACAATCGGTAAACCTTCGACAATTCCTGTGTTTTGATCCTTCCCTGAAGAAGATCATTATCATAGCTAATTCCTATTTTCTTAAGCTCTTGGATCGTTGCCAAAACCTCAGTATATGTATTAAGAGAAATTATTTCTCTTTTAAAATATTGAAATCCTGATTGATCATCGTTCATAATGGACTCGATCAAGTACAGGGCATCCTCC
>CAZHLQ010000422.1:0-1882 GCA_964533235.1 uncultured Gudongella sp.
TTCAATATAATCCTTTGAGTGGAAGCTTATAGTATTTTCATCAAGTTTTGTAGCTCCTGGATAGAATGATCTGCTATAAGCATCCTTATGGTTCTTATACCTTATGTTTATATCGAACTCCTCAGGGAGCTTAATCTTCAAACTTTCAAGATTCCCTGATAGCACTTCTCTGACGCCTTCCCTGATCTTATCTGCTGCAAGCTCCGGGTGGATATTGATAGTAGAATTCCCTCTACCCTCTTTTACCGCCACTGTCCTGATACCTGGAACTACACCCTCTGCTTCAATGCAAAGCCCTTTATCGCCTGATAGAAAAACAACCGGAACATCATGATATGCAGCTATATACGAGTGGATCAGGAACTCACTTGCAATTCTGCCATTTATCGTTATCTTATCCAGCATTGTATTCATAGTATGAGATAATGGATTTGTGTCAGTTCCTGCTGCTGAGTGATACCCAATATAAATCAGGGCTGAATAGGTGGAGTCAAGTTCCTGAACCATTGAATAGAGTCCACCTGCCCAGCTTCTCACCAGCTTAGTGTTTCTTGGCAGAACAGAATGATCTAAATTTCTTCCACTGTCGTGTGCATCCTTAATAACTATTTCCTCAGCACCAGCCTCATTCGCACCGATACAAGCAGCTTCTACTTCCCTGGTCATTTGTTTTGCAAATGATTGATATGCTCCCTTATCTTTCTCAGTCTCATCCCATGTGGTGCAGCCTGCGACTCCCTCGATATCAGCACTTATAAATATCTTCATACATATCCCTCCCAAAAATTATTGGCTTAACCTTACTTCCAATATAACACACCCTTCTTATTTAAGGCTACTAAGCAATTAAATTCCGATGTAAATGATACATATTATCATTTACACCGGGGCGATTTTATGCTATAATCTCATTGGCTTTAAAATTATCGCGGCAAATTTCTTTATGGAGATGATAATTAATGGCTAAAATGATGGGTCCAAGATTTAAGTTAAGCCGGAGGCTGGGTTTAAACGTATTTGGACATCCAAAGGCAATGGACAGGGCAAAAAAGGGAACCTCCCGAGCCGATAAAAAACTGTCTGAGTATGGTCAACAACTGTTGGAAAAGCAAAGGCTTAGATCCTACTATGGAGTAATGGAAAAACAATTCGCAAAATATGTAGAGAAGGCGAAAAAGAGCAAGGATCAGACTGGACCAGCTCTTATAAAGATCCTGGAATCAAGGCTGGATAATCTGACTTATAGAATGGGTTTTGCATCATCTATAAGGCAGGCAAGACAGATGGTAGTTCATGGACATATACTTGTAAATGGTAAAAAAATCGACATACCATCTTATATATGTACACCGGGTGACATTCTGGAGTTGAGGGAGAAATCAAGATCTGTTGAGTTGTTTAAAAACAACTTTGACCAAGCATTCCTTAATACACTACCCTATATATCAAAGGATCAAGACATGATGAATGGTACTTTTCTCAGATTACCTGAACGAGAAGAGGTCCCTATAGAGATTCAGGATCAGCTTATAGTTGAATATTACTCTTGACAAAAATGGGAGCCAAAAGCTCCCATTTTATTTATTCTTCCAATTCAGATAACTGTCTCTCTACAAGACTTCGAAGCAGTCTGTAATCTATAGCAGATAATAGCAATAACAGCAAAGGTATGCCTATAAGTAATACAATATCAGGTGCATAGTCGTGTGATACATAAACCAAATACACAAGAGGTCCTAAAATAACCACTGCAGTTCCCATACCAATGAGCACATTTAGATTCTGCTTCATGGCTTGCTGTGGATTTGTCCAATCTCTCATTGGCCTCATTATATCAATTGTCATCCCTAGTAATGACATCAAAATGCTGCCAATAGCCCCT
>CAZHLQ010000423.1:0-4206 GCA_964533235.1 uncultured Gudongella sp.
AGGTAATAAGTTGCAATTAATACATTCTCGAGGCATGCGAGCTGAGAGAATGTTTTTTATAACAAAAATAACTATACTTGATCAAATATTGCTATAATTGAAGCATAGCTTTATCTGAGGAGGACTTTATTATGGCTGTAAGATTCTGCTCGCTATCAAGCGGAAGCAGCGGCAATTGTCAATACATTGAAACAGAGTCTACAAGACTTATTATAGATGCGGGCTTCAGTGGTAAAAGGATCGAGGAACTATTGAAGGAAATCGACGTCGACCCCCGATCCATTGATGGAATACTTGTTACCCATGAGCACATAGACCATTCCAAGGGAGTCGGAATACTATCCAGAAGGTACAACATACCGGTATTTGCTAATGAGAAGACCTGGATAGGTATGGAGCCTATAGTTAAACAAGTAAAAACTGAAAATACCAAGGTGTTCTCAACAAATAGGAATTTGGAGATCAAGGATGTTCTAATACATCCTTTCAGCGTCAACCACGACGCTTTAGAGCCTGTTGGATATATATTGTTCAATGGCGAAAAAAAGCTTAGCTTTTTAACGGATACAGGGTGGGTAAACGATGCTATGAAGGCAAAGATTAGAAATTCTCATCTATTCTTTATGGAATCAAACCACGATATAAGGATGCTTAAGGAAGGATCATATCCATGGGTACTGAAACAGCGTATACTGAGCCCATATGGTCATCTATCAAATGATGATGCAGCATCAGTACTAGGTGATGTCTTAAAAGGAGAGAGTGAGGTAGTGCTCCTGGCTCATCTTAGCCAGGACAATAACCTTCCGAGACTTGCTTTTGATACTGTAAGGACAAGCCTTATGAATCAGGGATTTGACGTAGATAATGATATAAGACTAGCACTCACAAAAAGGGACGGAATAAGCGATTTTTACATTATTGACTAAGGAGGAGCAATATGGACAATTACAACTATGGATCCTACTACCAGCCCCCGAAGAAAAGAAGAAGTATATTCTCCTATATTGTTGTAGCTATTATTGCAGGTCTATTGGGGGGTCTGGGGAGCGCATATATTGCTCCTAAATACCTGTACGGCAAGCTGATCCCTATACCAGAGATCTATCAGACAAACACGCCGGCAGCCGTAAACACTATAACTATTAAGCCAGTAGATGAAAGCAATGTGGTGGCAGCTGTAGCGAAGAAATCAGTCAGTACAGTTGTTGGGATAACAACAATACAGCTTCAGAGAGATTTCCTGTGGACTACTCCGGTAGAAGGTGTTGGTTCGGGCGTAATCGTTCATAGCGATGGATATATCCTTACAAACTCACATGTAATCGGTGACGGGAATGCACAGGAGATCAATGTCCTATTTGAAAATGGAGATACCCTCGAGGGGAGACTGCTATGGCATGATGCAACTCTTGATCTTGCGGTTGTTAAGGTCAATGCCTCTAACCTACCTGTAGCAGAGCTTGGAGACTCAGACACAGTAGAGGTAGGCCAGATGGCTATTGCTATCGGGAACCCACTTGGTCTGGATTTCCAGAGAACCGTTACAGCTGGAGTCATAAGCGGTCTTCACAGATCTATACAGATAAATCAATACGTCGTAATGGAGGATCTTATACAGACTGATGCATCGATCAATCCAGGAAACAGCGGAGGACCACTTTTAAATGCTACAGGACAGGTTATAGGGATCAATACAGCCAAAACTCAATCAGGAGAGGGATTAGGGTTCTCAATACCAATAAACCTTGTAAAGCCTGTGATCGAAGAGATCGTTGAGTCCGGAACCTTCAGGAATGTGTATATAGGATTTACCGGTAGCGAGGTTGCTGTTTATGAAAGACAAATGGGTGTTGACGTGAAGGCACCTTCAGGAGTTATTGTAATTGAGATAATCGAAAACTCTCCAGCATATATATCAGGATTAAAACCTATGGATGTCATTATAGCCGTAGACAATAATGAAGTAACCAGCATGTCTAACCTTAGGAAAATACTCTATAATTACAGAATAGGCAACCGGGCTACTTTGACGATAAATAGAGATGGAAATATCAGCAAGGTCCCAGTGACCTTCAAGGAATTCTAGGAGGAAATCGATGAAGATATTAATAGCAAATGACGATGGGATCATGGCACCAGGAATCCATACCTTAGCCAGGTACCTTATGGAAAGGCATCGGCTGATAATTGTTGCACCCGAAACTCAAAGGAGTGCTCAAAGCCATGCAATCACCCTTCACAAACCAATAATAATCAAGGAGATAGAGCTTGAAGGAATAGATGCACCAGCATACAGCATCTCTGGTACCCCTGCTGATTGCGTAAGGGTAGGAATGGAGCTTCTCACTGAGGGAGACGTAGATATTGTATTATCAGGTATAAATATGGGCTTAAATTCCGGTATGGATATCCTCTATTCAGGAACTGTATCTGCGGCAATTGAGGCTAACCTATATGGGATCCCCAGTGTAGCTGTATCTGCTGAATGGTGCAAGGGTGACGTAAATTATGAAATTGCTGCGAAATATGCGGTAAGGCTCTTAGAGAGATTAGAGCTTGAAAAGATCCAGGCACCTATGGTCTTGAATCTCAATACTCCTTATGAGCTAAGTGATCCAGAGAAGCCCTTGAAGGTATGCAGGATAGGTGGTCCAATATACGATTATTATATGTCAGAGAGCAACGGCAATGGAGAGAGGACTTTAAAGGTTATTGGCAGAAAAGAAACCGTACTTGAGGAAGACACTGACCGGTTCTTTCTTTCTGAAGGTTTTGCTACACTTACTCCTTTGAGCTATGACTTTACAAATTTTCAGCTGATGGATAAAGTAAGGAAGTGCATCGAAGAGGAAATCAGGTGTGAATAAAAATACCTGCTTCGGGTATCTATCTCAGGAACCCATAATATTGGGACCCAGAGTATAATTTAAAGGAGATAGATAATATGGAAAAGAGAACAGGAATAGTTACAATGGGTGGAAATCCCGTTACATTAGTAGGTAAGGAGATCAAGGTTGGCGATAAGGCACCTGATTTTACAGGACTAAAAGGCGATATGAGTCCTTTCAGCTTAAAGGATGCGGGCAACAAGAAGAAAATAATATCAGTAGTGCCCTCTCTTGATACTGGCGTCTGCGAGCTTCAGACTATAAGGTTCAATGAAGAAGCAGCTGAGCTTGAAGATGTGACTATAATAACTGTGTCAGTAGACCTGCCTTTTGCTCAGAAGAGATTTTGCAGTGCTAATGAAATTGACAAGGTAATAACTGTATCTGATCATAAAGATCTTGATTTTGGTCTTAATTACGGATTCCTAATGGAAGAGGTAAGGTTGCTGTCAAGAGGTATAGTTGTATTAGACGGAGATAATAACGTTAAGTATGTGGAGTACGTTGACCAGGTTGGCAAACACCCCGACTACGACAAGGCTCTGGAAGCAGTTAAAAGCATTTAGTATAGGCCTCCCAATGGGAGGCTTTTTTGGAAGGAGAAGACTGTGAACATAGATATTGCAGTAGTAGGTAAAATAAAAGAAAAGTATCTGGTTGAGGGGATAAAGGAGTACTCGAAGAGACTAGGCAGATATTGCAGCTTGAGGATCATGGAGGTTGAGGACGAAAAGGCACCCGAGACCATGTCTGATAAGGAGATAGAGGAGTCTAAGAGAAAAGAGGGAGAGAGGCTTCTTTCCAGGATCTCAGCTCAGGCTTTCGTCATCGCTCTTGCAATCGAGGGGAAGCAACTATCGTCAGAAGAGCTTTCAGAAAAGCTTTCAAACCTGATGGTGGATGGTGTTTCCCACATTGTTTTTGTAATAGGCGGTTCACTTGGTCTTTCAGATGAGGTATTATCCAGAAGTCAACTAAAGCTTTCCTTTTCAAAAATGACCTTCCCCCACCAATTAATGCGGATGATTTTATTGGAGCAGGTATACAGAGCCTTTAAGATAATGAAAAATGAACCGTACCACAAGTAGGTACAACCGCTTTTTTGAACCCTTGATAACACAAGACTTTGGATGTGTTTAGGCGGTTGTATAGAGAATGATACGGTGGACCGTATCAAATAACCAACCCTAAATAGGATACTCAAAAACTCACTGTCATTCTGTGAGTTTTTTTATGCTGAAGTTCATTATTTCGTTAGTAATAGAATAAAAATTGGAAATAAGTTATAATGTTTTTAGTGCTTCAAGTATTCATA
>CAZHLQ010000424.1:0-13912 GCA_964533235.1 uncultured Gudongella sp.
TTGTTAAATTACTGATATAATAAATTCAGAAATATTAGTTTCAAGGAGGTTAGCAAGGAAATGATCACTAATACTAGACCGACCTATGTGGAGGTCAATTTAGACAATTTGGCTCACAACTATTCTGAGATTCGAAGGATCGTAAGAAAGGAAACGCAGGTAATGCCAGTAATAAAGGCAAATGGCTACGGACACGGGGCGGTCGAGCTGGCAAAGCTTTATTCAAGCCTTGGAGTCAACAGGTTTGCAGTATCACTATTGAATGAAGCCATAGAGCTTAGGAGAGCTGGTATTGACAAGCCTATACTTGTTTTGAATTTCACCCCTGAATATCAAATGAGTGATGTTGCTGCTAATGACCTTACCCAGGCGATATACAGATATGAGGATGCAGTCGCTCTTTCAGAGGCAGCAGCAGCTATGGACAAAAAGCTTAAGATCCATATCAAACTGGATACAGGAATGAGCAGGATCGGATTTTTACCTTCAGATGATTCCATTGAGAATGTCATGAAGATAAGTCAGCTTCCAAACCTTGAGATCGAGGGGATATTTACCCATTTTGCAAAATCGGATGAGGCGGACAAAAGCTTTACAAGACTTCAATTCGATAGATTTATGAGGATGGTGGAGTCTATTCAGGAAAAAGGACTTAATATACCTTTGAAACATGTATCAAATTCAGCAGCTATAATTGACCTTCCCGAGTACAATCTTGATATCGTAAGACCGGGAATAATTCTTTATGGATATTATCCATCAGATGATGTAAAAAAGGAAAGGATAGATCTTAGACCTGCAATGACCTTAAGGACCATAGTGTCAAATATCAAGACACTCCCGGTGGATACCGGTGTAAGTTATAACCATGTATATAGAACCCCAGCTGAGGCAAGGATCGCCACAGTCCCTATCGGCTATGCTGATGGATACCCAAGGACATTGACGGGTAAGGGGCAGGTATACATTGCAGGTAAGAGAGTTACTATAAATCCCAGGATTTGTATGGACCAGATGATGTTTGATGTGACTGGGTTGAGAGACGTCAACGTTGGTGACGAGGTTATTTATTTTGGATATGGGAACAAGGACTGGCCTTCAGTTGACGAGGTCGCAAAAACCTTTGGGACTATCAATTATGAGATAGTATGCATGATGGGCAGAAGATTACCAAGGGTCTACCTGAAGGATGGCAAGGTAGTTCGGACTCTTGATTACCTGCTTGATTAATTTATTAATTCCAATCAGTTGACACGGATTTTCCTAAGGGGATATAATTGTATTGACCCTATTTATCTTTGAGAAAACATGAAAGGGGGGGTTGACAAGAATGGATGATAGAGACACAGGTCTCCCTATGATCATAGAAAGCAACAAGGATCTCTTTGACAAGCTGGTTGCGCTGTGTAATTGCAGTGAATACCATTGCAGTAAGTACAGGGAATTTATGAAGGCTTATCTGGATGTGTACCAGCTGAATGTTACCCTCGCTGAAATGGGTTTCGAGCAGGATATGTCAGACCTGGCAAGCTATGAAAGTACTCTGGAGTACGAAATCATATGATAGTCAAAAGAGGAGACATATACTACGCAGATCTAAGCCCCGTTATTGGTTCTGAGCAAGGTGGTGTAAGGCCAATTCTGGTAGTTCAAAACGATGTTGGAAACAAGTACAGCCCAACGATAATAGTTGCTGCCATCACCTCTCAGATCAATAAGGCAAGGCTTCCTACCCACATAGAAATAACAGGACCTGATTTTGGTCTGCCAAAGGATTCAGTTGTGCTTCTGGAACAGATCAGAACGATCGACAAAAAAAGACTTAGAGAGAAAATAGGGAAATTTGACGAGGATTTAATGAAAAAGGTCGATGAAGCTTTAAGAATAAGTGTCGGACTTGGGAATTACTAAAAATCCTCCTACATATCAGCGGCTGACTGCAATAACCATGGAGCCAGCACAAAAAAATGAGCATTTCTGATGCTTATTTTTTTGTGCTGTAGTATAATGTAAGTTGGTTAGTTATGTGGCAGAGTCTAAATATTATAATAAAGGGGAGTCCTTATGAAATTTAAGAAAACCACTGCAGCACTTGGGATAGCATTGGCTTTAGCAGCAACAGGAATGGTATATTCCGAACCGGGAACTGAATCAGATCCTCTTATATCCCTCAGCTACTTGGAAGAAAAACTTGATGAGATGAAGGATTACATAGATTCCAAGGTGAACAGCTCAGGGGGAACGCAGGTGCCAACGCCTCCAGCGGACAACAGCTTAGTAGTTGTTGAGCTTTTTACCGGGCAGATGCTGATCGGAGAAGCGGGAAGCGAGATAATACTTAGAAGTGGCTCTGCAAATGCCATCACAAGCGTTTCGGGTGGACTGTCCGATGTAACTGAGGGTTCTGATATAGCAGAGGGAAAGCCTATACCTGCCAATCACCTTTTGATAATTCCCAGAAGCGACGGCAGGGGGATATTTGTCACTAAGAACAGCACCTTTGTAATGGTGCGAGGAGGCTATACCATAAGGTAGGCTGAACTATTTGGAGGTCAAGATAATGAGAAATCGAATTACAGTCGTAGGACTTGGCTATATAGGCCTTCCAACTGCAGCGGTAATGGCTGCAGCTGGAATGGAGGTTCTTGGGTATGACCTGAATCCAAGAGTAGTAGAAGCATTGAACAAGGGTGAAATAATCATCGAGGAACCAGGCCTTGGTCAACTGGTCAAGGAGATGGTCGAGAAGAGGAGACTTAAGGGGATATCCAGTCTTGAAGAATCAGATGTCTTCATAATTTCCGTTCCAACCCCAATAAACGAAGACAAGACTGCAGATATGAGCTATGTAAGAGCAGCAGCAAAAGCTGTAGCAGGGGTTGTGAAAAAGGGAAATGCAGTCGTGTTGGAGTCAACCTCCCCTCCTGGAGCAACTGAAGAGATCGTCGCTGAAGAGCTGAAGGCATCAGGTCTGAATATAGGTGTAGATGTTTTTGTTGCACACACTCCTGAAAGGGTTCTTCCCGGCAGAATATTGATAGAGCTTGTTGAGAACGACAGAATAATAGGCGGCGTTGATCCTGAGTCTACTCAAGTGGTAAAGGAAATATACCAGAGGTTCGTTAAGGGGAATATTTATACCACTGATTCAAGGACTGCAGAGCTTTGCAAGCTAATGGAAAATACCTTCAGGGACGTGAATATCGCATTAGCAAACGAACTTGCTATCCTTTCAGAAAAAATGGGGATAAATTCCTGGGAGGTAATCAAGCTTGCTAACAAGCATCCAAGAGTAAACCTTCATTTGCCAGGTCCTGGGGTCGGGGGACATTGTATTGCAGTCGATCCATGGTTCGTAATAGAAGGTCAGCCTGAGGGTAAGCTAATAAGGCAGGCCAGAGAAAGAAATGACGGTATGCCTGATCACGTTCTCGATACCATCAAAAAGCTAACGGAGGGTATAACCTCCCCAAGGATCTCAATATTTGGCGTGACATATAAACCTGATGTGGACGATACTAGGGAAAGCCCAATCATGAAGCTAATAGACAAGCTATTAAGAGATGGCAGCTTCCAGGTAGCTATACATGATCCTCATATAGACGACGCGATCTTCCGATACAGAGAACTTAGAAAAGCATCAGCTCTTGAAGCAGCTGAGGGAGCTGACCTTTTAGTGCTTGCTGTCAACCATTCGGACTATATGAAGCTTGATTTTGAGGGGATCGGACAGGTAATGAGGACAAAGCAGATCTATGACACCAGAAATTTTCTTGCAGGTAAAGAGCTTGAATCTCTGGGCTACAAGGTCGTAATTTTAGGCAGGGGATAGAATGTACAGAGCACTGATAATTGCAAATGAATTTCCTCCAATGGGAGGTGCGGGAGTCCAGAGAACGACAAAGTTTGTGAAGTACCTAAGGGATTTTGGGATCGAACCTGTAATCCTGACTAAGGATCATCCTGGCGGACTCACAGACGAGACGTTGCTGAAGGATATTCCTGAAGGAGTTCATATTCATCGTCTTAAAGCTTATGATATGGTAGATAGACATGGGATAATGAGACTGCCGATGAAGTTTTTGGGAACCAGGATCCTATCTCCAGACTCTGAGTATTTTTGGTACCTATTCAACAGAAAGAGAGCAGAGGAAATTATAAAAAGGGAATCCATCGATTGCATATACACAACGTCCTTTCCATACAGCTCACATCTATTGGGACTGCACCTTAAAAGGATGTTTCCTGAAATTCCGTGGATATGCGATTTTAGGGATGAATGGACTAACAATCCTTACCACTTGGATAGCATATACAAGAGAATGAAGCTGAGGATGGAGAAAAAAAAGGAGCTGGAGGTAACCTCAAGCTGCGACTTTTTCATTACGAACACACCACTAATGCTTCAGGGCTTTCTTAAGGATGACCCTACTCTGGAAGGCAGGTCTGTGTTCATTCCCAATGGCTATGATGAGGACGATTTTAAGGATACAGTTGATCAGAGAGATGGAGAAGGAAAGTTTGTGATAACCTATACTGGATCTCTTTACGGAAGAAGGAATCTCGATGAGTTTATGGAAGGACTCAAAATAGCAGTCGAGGATGGGAAAATCCATAAAGATCAGCTTGAGATAAGGATAGTTGGAAACATCTACGAAAAAGTAGTCAAGGCATATGCAGAGAAGTATGGACTTATAAACGTGATCAAATCCTATGGATACCTCCCACACAAGGAAAGTATCCAGATGCTGTTCAAATCTGACATGATACTTCTTGTAATTGGAAAGGGTAAGGGATCAAGGAACTTCTATACTGGAAAAATATTTGAGTATATAAGGGCAAAAAGGCCAATACTGGCGATTGTTCCAGATGATGGAGTAGCAGCAGACGTTATAAAAGAAACAAGAACAGGAATGGTTGTCGATCCTGAGGATATACAGGGTGTCGCAGATTCTCTTTCTAAGCTTTACAGCGATTGGTCAAAAGGCATTGTCGATCACGAGCCTGACTGGGAACAGATTGAAAGATACAGCAGGAGATCTCAGACTGAAAAGCTTTCAAGAATTTTTATCAAAATGATAGAAGAAGCAGCAGAGAGGAGTAGGAAATGAAAAGAAAATGGAACTGGGTCGATACCCTTGTCATAATCCTGATCGCAGCAGCGATCCTTGCTTTTTTCAACAGAGACAGGTTATCAAATGGAGTTGCCCCTTCAAATAGAAGAAGTATATCCTTTACAGTAGAGGCTAAGAAGCTTCCAAAGGACATTATTACTGAGCTTAGTTCAGGAGATCAAATATTTTCTCAATACAAGCTCCAGAAGGCATATATAACTGAAATCGCAGTAAAGCCGACAGAGAAGACCTCAGTAGCGCCTGATGGTACATTAAAGGTCTATGAGGATACTGAAGAGATGATTCTAGAAGCAACTATTGAAGCAGAAGTACTTTCAAGCGGGCCTTATCTTGATCTGGGTGGCCAGGAGATCAAGGTTGGGATACCATTTATACTAAAGACTACAGATGTTGAGATCACCTCAGACATCAAGCATATAGAGGTGAAACCATGAAGATGATAAGCAAGGAAGGGAAAGTATTAAATAAGATCAATATTCTAGATTTGCTGTTCGTTGCTGCTATAGCATTCCTAATATTCCTTTCAATAATCAAAATGATGGGTAAGGATCTTGACGACATCAGCCTGAATTCTCAAATCAGAACTATCGAGGTCAAGGTTTCTGTCGTGATGGACAAAGGATATCTGGATACCATAAGGGTAGGAGACAGACTTGGAGAGACTAAACAGCATCTCGAGGCTTACGTTGAAAGCATTAAAATTGAGCCGGTTATGGTGACTAATCCAGATTCAGAGGGAAATCCTGTAGTATCTGAGGATCCATTAAAGGAAAAGGCAAGCGTAGTATTTAAGGCTACCCTTCCCTATGAAAGCAGCAGCTACAAGCTGGGAAAACAGGAGCTGAGACAGGGTAAAATAATATTCCTTGAGTCAGACTTTTACAGATATTTTGCACAAATCGAAAGCATTAAGGTTGTGGATTGATATGAATATTAAAGATGGTATCCAGGGAAGCTTACTATTCTGGGCTCTTGGAAGACTAGGTTATATCGCATCAAACAGCAGGATATTTAATATAAGCCTGAATCAGGGGACCAGACTGAAGGACACTGAAAAGGGTACCTGGATAGATACCAGTGCATTTTACAGCTTGATAAGATGGTTAGATTCTGTCCTTCAGAGGATTGAAGGATTGTTATATCGCTCAATTTCAAGAAGCAGACTATTGAGCTGGGTCGTTGCTGACAGGATCAGGGAAGACAAATCGAGGAACGATACTTCATTATTGTCTTCAAGTATTTTGGCCAACTCAATAGGCACCCTGGTCAAAGGACTTAGCTTTACAGATGTCCTGGCTGTATCGATAGGATTTTATATGGTTATAGACTATTTTATAAGGAGAGTTCCAGGATTATCAGTATTCGGATCAGTTTGGGATGAGCTCTTGCTTATATTTGCTATTTTCTATGTCTTTTTATCAAGGATCAGAAGCAGCGGTCGAATCAAGCTTAATCTTACGCCAATGGATCTTCCAGTGACCATCTACCTTATTCTTGGAGTCAGCCATGTCTTTATAAGAGCATTAGACCTTGGTGTAGCAGTAGAAGGCTTCAGAGCTGTTTTCCAACATATTCTGTGGTACTTTGCAGCTACTCAGCTGATAAGAGACGAGGATACTGCTGAAAAGGTTGTAGATGGAATGATCGTAATGGGCCTTTTCCTTGGTCTGCATGCCGTATACCAATATGTAATGAAGGTCCCTATGCCTGGAAATTGGGTAGATACAGCTGAAAACATAACTACCAGAGCCTATTCGATAATAGGCAGTCCTAATATCCTGGGGGTTATTTTTGTTCTAATAATCAATTTTGCCATGGCAAGGACACTAGCATCGAAGAACTGGAAGCACAGAGCGTTCTATGGGGGATCAGCACTGGTAATGATAGCAGGTCTTTTGTTTACAATGTCCAGGGGAGCATGGCTTGCATTTGCCTTTGGAGTTGGAATATTTACTATACTCCTTATTCCAAAGCTTATAATACCTCTTTTTGGAGCAGGAGCAGGTTTCGTTCTATTTGGGGGAGCTTTAAGTGAGAGACTTTTGTACATGATGTCTCCTGTTTATCTTATGAAATCAGCAGCAGGAGGAAGACTTTACAGATGGGCTATAGGTCTTGAGCTATGGACCAGAAACAAGCTGTTTGGAGTAGGACTTGGACGGTTTGGAGGAGCTGTTGCCATCAATAATAGGCTGGCACCATTCTATCTTGACAATTATTATCTGAAAACACTTGTTGAAATGGGAATATATGGGGTTGCGGCACTTTTGTTTGTCATAATATGCTTTGTGGTATCCTCAATAAAAGCAATTGGGAATCAACACACAATAAATGGAAGAATTATGACTATTGGATTATTTTCAGGAGCAATGGGAGTGCTCGCTCAAAATTTCGTTGAGAATATTTTCGAGGTACCAGGTATGGTAGTATATTTCTGGTTGACCGTAGCACTTATCAATGCATATGGCAAATCAAAGATAGAAGTGTCTGATGGAAGGGGAAATTGACTTGAAGGTTCTTCATTTGATCAGCGGAGGAGACACAGGGGGAGCTAAGACCCACATTATATCACTTTTAAAGGGTCTGAATAAGAGAATAGATGCCAGGATCATATGCTTCATTGAGGATACATTCTATGAGGATGTCCTTGCTGCTGGAATACCGATCAAGGTATTCAAGCAAAAAAGTAGATCTGATATGTCAGTTATAAACAGATTAACAGATGAGATCAATCAAGAGGGGTATGATATCATACATTGCCATGGTGCAAGGGCGAATTTTATAGCCCAGTTCCTCAAGGGCAAATTGGACAAGCCATTTATTACTACGATCCACAGTGACTATAAACTTGATTTCAAGGATAATTTCTATAAAAGGCTGGTATACACCTCCTTAAATACTATATCTCTCAGAAGGTTTGATTTCTTCGTAGCCGTATCAGACAGCTTTAAGGAAATGCTGATTGAAAGAGGATTTAAACGAGACAGGATATTTGTTACCTACAATGGTATAGATATGGGGATACCTGAGGATCATGTTTCTAAGGATGAGTTCCTGGGAAGATACGGCATAGAGGACAAAGGCTTTCCTATAGTGGGAATACTGGCCAGGCTGGACAAAGTTAAGGACCATAGGACCTTCATAGAAGCGGCAAGACAAGTATTGAAGACTACAGAAGTCGACTTCCTGATTGCAGGTGAGGGAGCAGAGGAAGCTTCTCTTAAAGAGCTAGTCAAGGACTACGGCCTTGAAAGCAGGGTCCATTTCATTGGTTTCGTGAAGGATCCTTATTCCTTCTTTAATGCTATCGATGTCAATGTTCTGACATCCGTAAGCGAAAGCTTCCCATATGTTATCCTTGAGGGTGCCAGGATGAAAAAACCTGTGGTATCAACAAAGGTCGGAGGGATTGCGAGGTTGGTGGATGATGGTGAAAATGGTTACCTATGCCAGACTGGGGACTGGAAAGCTATAGGAGACAGGATATTATCTCTCGTTAAGGATGGTGCTCTCGCGAAATTCTTCGGTCAAAAGCTTTACAAGGCTGCAGAGGACAGGTTTTCATACGATTCCATGGCAGAGTCTCACATTGCCACCTATTCTCAGATACTGTCAAAGGGACCCAAAATAGTAATGTCCGGATACTTTGGATTCGACAACAGTGGTGACGATGCCATCCTGAAGGCAATCGTAAAGGATCTGAGGGAACAGGACCCATCTGTAAGAATAAAAGTTCTTTCAAAGGATCCATCAAAGACAGAGCAGCTATGTCCTGTAACGTCTGCAAATAGATTCAAGCTTAGAGAGGTAATTTCATCTTTAAGAGACGCTCAGCTTGTAATAAGCGGAGGGGGGAGTCTTCTTCAGGATGTGACCTCTACCAGATCGCTTCTCTATTATCTAGCTCTGATGAAGCTGGCATTTATTTTGAAAAAGCCAGTAATGATATATGCCAATGGGATTGGACCAATTAATAAGACCTTTAACAGGAGGCTTACAAAATGGATACTAGAGAGAGTTGATCTCATTACTCTGAGAGATAAGGGTTCTCTTGATTTTGTTAAGTCTATTGGAGTTAAGAACGACAGGATCATGGTAACTGCTGATCCGGTATTTACTTTGAATCCGGCAGAAAAAGAAAGAATAAAGGAGATATTAAGGATTGAGGGTATAGATACCTCAAGGCAATTGATAGGGATATCAGTAAGAAACTGGAAGAACGACGATGCCTTGATCCAGGCGGTAGCAAAAGGAACCAGGAGGCTTATAGATGATAAGTCAGTAGGTGTAGTCATGATACCAATGCACTACCCGGAGGATCTTGCAATCAGTGAGAGGATATCTGATCTTTCGGGCTCAAATAATTGCTGGACTCTAAAGGGGAAATATTCCGTAGAGGAAATAATGGGCATCATAAGGGAAATGGAGATAATGGCAGCCATGAGACTGCATTCTCTGATATATGCAGCTACTCAGGGAGTACCCATGGCGGGTCTTGTTTATGATCCTAAGGTCAAAGGATTTTTGGATGAGCTAGGGCTGGACCATTATACAGATGTAAAAAGCATCACTTCAGAAAGCTTTTATAAGCTGGTGTCAGAGGTATGGGCTGTAAGAGAGGAAGTTGGCAGGTCTATCGATATCCATAAGGAGAGACTTGAAAAGCTTGCGCTGGAAAACATTCGTCAAGCGTACAGTTTGATAGGAAGGTGATCCCATGAGAAGAATCGACATAATGGGCGTCGAAATTTTGGATACTACTATTGAGGAGATGGCTGCTGTCCTGGAGTCTGATCTTCGAAGCGCCAGCAGCGTAAAAATATTTACACCGAACACAGAGATAGTAATGGCTGCCAGGAAAAGCAATAAGCTAAGAGATGAAATAAATAGGGGTACCTATGTTATACCAGATGGAATAGGACTTCTTCATGGTGCAAAATTAAGGGGGATCGAAATCAAGGAGAGGGTCACAGGCTACGATACCTCCATGGAGCTATTAAGAATAGCAAATGAAAAAGGCTACAGCCTATTTCTACTGGGAGGTAAGGAGGGCGTCGCTGAGGAGGCTGCCAACAATCTGAGAAAAAACTATCCAGGTATTAGAATAGCTGGTCAGCATCATGGATACTTCAAGGGTACGCACACCGGAAATCCAGGGGATGAAGAAAATCAAATAATTGAGTCCATCAGTTCATCCAAGGCAGATATTATTTTTGTAGGATTTGGATTTCCAAGACAGGAGATATGGATAAATTCTCATATGGACAAGCTGGGCGTCAAGGTAGCTATCGGCAATGGCGGGGTTATAGATATCATAGCCGGCAGGGCAAGAAGAGCACCAGAAATATTTATAAAGCTTGGTCTTGAGTGGTTGTACAGACTTATTTCTGATCCATCAAGAATAAAGCGGCAGATAGTTCTGCCCTTGTTTTTAGTTAGAGTAATTCTCGATAAAGATTCAATAAAAAAGTTATAGCATGAGGAGGATGATTTAATGAATATTGATCAGCGTTGCATAGACACTTTAAGGATGCTTTCAGCAGAGGCTGTAGAGAAAGCAAAATCAGGTCACCCAGGTATGCCGCTTGGTGCAGCGCCAATGGCGTATACACTTTGGTCAAGGGTGATGAACCACAATGGCAAGAATCCAGAATGGTTCAACAGAGACAGGTTTGTCTTGTCGGCAGGACACGGCTCAATGCTGCTCTACTCAATGCTCCATTTATTTGGCTATGGGTTGGAGATAGAGGATATCAAAAGCTTCAGACAGCTTGGAAGCAAGACGCCGGGGCATCCTGAATATGGTCACACAAAAGGAGTAGAGGCTACCACAGGACCACTGGGGCAGGGAATATCAACTGCTGTGGGGATGGCTATGGCTGAAGCACATATGGCAGCTGTATTCAATACGGATGACGTTAAAGTCATAGACCACTACACCTATGTGATCGCAGGGGATGGGGACCTGATGGAAGGAATAAGCAACGAAGCTTCATCGCTTGCAGGTACTCTAGGTCTGGGAAAATTGATTGTTCTATACGATTCTAATTCAATATCCATTGAAGGAAGTACTGATCTTGCTTTTACGGAAAAGGTAAGAGATAGGTATACAGCCCTTGGCTGGGATACGCATTTAGTTAGCGACGGAACCGACGTCAACGAGATCGAAAAAGCCATTATTAAAGCAAAAATGGAGACCGGTAAGCCCTCATTGATCGAAGTTATAACAAACATAGGCTTTGGAACTGAAAAACAGGATTCAGCTTCTGCCCATGGCGAGCCGCTGGGAATTCACAACCTGGAAGTACTGAAAAAGAACCTAGGCTGGGAATTGGAGCCATTCCAGGTTCCTGACGATGTCAGGACTCATATGGATGAACTGATTGCAAGGGGCATGAAAAAAGAAAAGGAATGGAACGAAATCCTTCATAGGTATGCAGGTAAGTACCCGGATAAGGCTAAAGAGCTGGATGTGTGGTTGGCAGGTGAAGTGCCAGGAGATTACCTTGAATCTGATGAGTTTTGGAGCTTTGAGAAGGGAGTATCCACAAGAGAGGCTTCCGGGATAATTATAAACAAGCTTTCAGAAAGACTTCCAAATCTTTTTGGAGGCTCAGCAGACCTAGCTCCATCCAATAAGACGAACATGAAGAGCAGGAAGGCATTCTCCAGGGAGGACTACTCAGGCTCAAATATCCACTTCGGAGTTAGAGAGCACGCTATGGGGGCAATACTGAACGGTCTGGCACTACACGGAGGAGTTAAGCCCTACGGAGGCACTTTCTTTATCTTCACAGATTACATGAAGCCAGCAATGAGACTTTCATCTCTGATGGAGCTTCCTGTAACCTATGTTCTTACCCATGATAGCATAGGGGTAGGAGAGGATGGACCAACTCACCAGCCCATCGAGCAACTTGCCGTATTCAGAGCTCAACCAAACTTCATTACGTTCAGACCAGCTGATGCAAGAGAAACGGCTGCTGGCTGGTACCTATCAATGACGTCCAAAAACTCTCCGATTGGTCTGGTCCTCACTAGGCAAAATCTGCCGCTTCTTGAAGGAACTGGTAAAGAAGCATTAAAGGGAGGATATGTACTAAAGAAGGAATCTGGAGATCTTAAGCTTATACTCTTGGCAACAGGCTCTGAAACTGAGCTTGCAGTGAGAGCTTCAATGGAGCTTGAAAATGATGGGATAGGGACGAGAGTAGTAAGTATGCCTTCCTGGGAGATATTTGAGCTTCAGCCTGAAGCTTACAAGAATGAAGTCATTCCAAATGATATAAGAGCAAGAGTAGCAATAGAAGCGGCTACTTCGATGGGATGGCATAAATACACTGGAATAGATGGAGCGATCATTTCGCTGGATACCTTCGGAGGATCGGCTCCTGGTGAACAGCTTTTTGAGAAATTTGGATTTACAGTGGAGAATGTGGTACAAAAGTCCAGAGAGCTTATAAAATAGACACATAAAGGGATCTGGAATCAGGTCCCTTTAATAATGCAATCAAACAGAATAGTCATAGGAACTTGTGGAACCGTTCAAAAAAAACGATTGCATATGAATATTTACCATGGTAGAATATGAATTAACAATATTAAATAAATAGGAGGTTAAATCATGAAGAACCGTCGTTTAGTTATGATCCCTGGTCCAACACCCGTAGTAAGGTCTATTCAGGATCAAATGGGAAGGGAAACAGTAGCATTTGGTGATCCGGGTTTTGTAAAGGATTTCAAGGAGCTGTTGGTCGATCTGAAGGAGCTTTGGAGGTCTTCAGGAGAAGTTTTTGTAGTTGCCGGAACGGGAACCATGGCAATGGAAATGGCGATTGCTAATACTTTGAAATCAGGTGACAACCTCCTTATTGTATCCCACGGCTTTTTTGGGGACAGGTTTATTGAGCTTGCGGAGAGAAAGGGCATACATGTAGACGTAATCAAGTCTGAATGGGGTAAGATAGTAGCTGTTGAAGAGATCGGGAAGAAGCTTTCCGAGAAAAAGTATCAGGCTGTAACAGTTACTCACGTTGATACATCGACAGGAGTAAGTGCACCAGTAGCTGAAGTAGGCGAGATGATGAAAAAGTTCCCTGAAACTATCTACATAGTAGATGGGGTATGTGCGACAGCAGGTGAGAGGGAATATGTTGATGAGATGAACATAGATGTCTTACTTACAGGATCTCAAAAAGCATTCGGGGTCGCTCCAGGTCTTGAGATGGTTTGGGCAAGTGAAAAGGCTTTGGCTAGAAGAAAAGAGATAGGAACAATACCTGAATACTATGTAGACTTTGAAAAGTGGCTTCCTATAATGCACGATACCTCAAAGTATTATGCTACTCCTGCAGTTAATATGATCTGGGCTCTAAAAGAATCAGTCAGACTTATTAAGGAAGAGGGAATAGAAGCAAGGTATGACAGGCATATCAAGGTAGGCAGGGCAATGCAGTCGGCGCTTGAATCAATGGGCTTTGGGATATTAGCTGATAAGGAGCATAGGGCTGTAACTCTGTCGAATGTTCTCTACCCTGATGGAATCGACGACATGAAGTTCAGGACTATTCTTGCTGAAGAAGGCGCTCAGGTTGCTGGTGGTCTTGCAGCCTATGCGGGGAAGATGTTCAGGATAGGACACATGGGCAATGTAGATATGCATGACCTGGTAGGTGCTATTTCTGCAATAGAGAGGACTCTTTACAGAATGGGTACCGATGTACTTGGAAAGGGAGTAGCTGTTCTTCAGAAGGAGCTTCTAAAGTAATTAGGAATAA
>CAZHLQ010000425.1:0-1970 GCA_964533235.1 uncultured Gudongella sp.
GACCTATGATAATACCTGCTGCTGCAATTGCAGTGGGCATAATCTCTGCATATTATATTGATATCGATCACTTCCTACTATATCTTCTTGGATCAGTAGCCCTAATATGGATGATCTGGGGAGTATTTCATAATAGGATTAGTATTGCTTCAATCTTTGTATTTTTTATTCTGATTGGAGCCTTTATTACTAATCAACAACTTTCTCGAATGATAAAGCTGCCTGAAGACGACTATTCTTCAATGATAGGAGTCGTGTTAGAAGAGAACCCAAGCTTATCATCAACCAAGTTTACCATAAAGCTTGAGCAAATCAATGGGCTTCCCGCAGAAGGAAAGGTCTTGTTAAGATATTTCAAAAATTCTCCCAGCCATATGATTGGGGACAGGATCAAAATTGAAGCTGTAGCTAAAAGACCACTTCCAAATACAAATCCATTATTTTTTGATTATAGACTTCATCTTCTCACAGAAGGAATAAGCTACATAATCGAAGGTGACAGAGCAAGAGTAGATATGCAAGGTCAATCAGAGAACATAGGTCACTCAATAAAAAGGGCTTTTACTGGATATGTATCAGGAGTCTTCAGTTCTGGATTAAGAGAAGAAAATTCGAGATTAATTAAGGGAATGATCCTTGGGAACAGCTCCTATCTGGATGAGGATGATCTGCTTTTGTACAGGAATCTGGGCTTAGCTCATTTGCTGGCTGTATCAGGACTTCACATAGGGATAATCGCAGGTTCATTTATGTGGATGCTTTCCAGAATTGGATTAAAAAGATGGATAAGCACCATAATCTCTATCTTGATATTAATTCTATATGGATATGTCATTGGCTTTCCAGCCTCAGCTTCAAGAGGTATTTTTATTTTCTCTATGTTATACATTTCGAGGCTGATACATAGACCGATAGATAGGATGAATCTTCTTTCAGCATGTATGTTAATACTACTTATCATAAACCCACTATGGATATTTAACTCAGGATTTCAACTGTCCTTCACTGCTACAGCTGGGATAGTCCTGCTTACAGATAAGATAAAGATGCTCTTTTATCCCTTGAATGGAAAGCTGTTCGACTCTATGACAGCTATTTTTGCAGTAAATCTTGGAATAATACCGATTCAGGCATACTGGTTCAATAGATTTCCTCTTCTAACTGTGCTTTCAAATATGATAATAGTACCCTTAGCATCCGCGAGTCTGATATTAGGTATCATGTCACTGGCTGCAAGTGAGCTTCTTCCGATACTTGGAGTACTTCTGGATATCCAAAGATATGCCGCTACTATAATAGATCGAATACCTATCGGCAATATTGTACTCCCTACTCCAGAAGCTGTGGACATAGTTATCTACCTGCTTATAATTACAATATTATACAATTGGAGAATGGTTGAAAACCTGGATAAAAATGTTAAGAAATCAATAGCATTATCATTTCTTCTTATCTCATTGATACATGGGATTGGTTCAGTTGCTGACAAAACTCTCCAGGTCGACTTTATTGACGTCGGACAAGGGGATGCTGCTCTTATCCAAGGTCCATTTGGGACATATATGGTCGATGGTGGGGGGTCAAGAATAAGAGAACAGGATATCGGATACAGGATCACATTGCCATATCTTGAAAAGAAGGGCATAACTAAGCTGGATGCTATATTTGTATCTCATGGGCATGAGGATCATTACAGAGGACTTATACCTGTTATTGACCACCTGAAGGTAGGAGCTGTTTATGTTAATGGTGAACCAGTGGAGGAGCTTTCGATCAAAGCAAAGGAAAGGGATATCCCCATTTTAAAATTGACACAGGGTATAAGAGCTGATCTAGGCACAGAGGCTTCAATTGAGGTATTATGGCCTGAAAAGGATGGATACAACTATTTAAACGAAAATGAGAATTCAATGGTAATGGTCCTTGAGTACATGGGGAAGAGGATATTATTTACTGGAGATATAGAGAAT